>NZ_CP013859.1:3300000-3475315 GCF_001513675.1 Microbacterium sp. XT11
ATCTCCCACCCCGTGCCGATCGCGTCGAAACGCCAGACGGTCATGGCGGGTCAGGCGCCTAGGAGGCCGCCTGCTCCTTGATCGATGCAAGCGCCTCGTTGAACCCTCCGCTCGTCAGCGACGACCCGGCCACCCTGCTGACGTTGATCTCGTCGAGGCTCTTGCCGACGACCTCGTCGGTGATCCCGCCGATGAACTTGGCCTGGTACTCCTCGGTCTCCCTCGCCTGCGGGTCGCCCGTGACCTCGACGTCCGTCACGACGCCGTCGGCGATCGTCAACGTCACCGAGATCGACTCGATGGTCTCCGGCGTCTGGTACGAGCCGTCGGCCGTGTACGTGCCGTCCTCGTACGTGCCGCTGGAGCCGGAGCCGGACCCGTTCGCGGAGCCGGACGTGCTCGTCGAGCCGGAGCCGCCCGTCGAGGAGTCCTCGGCGTCAGCCGCGCCGGAGCATCCGGCGAGGACGAGCATCCCGGCGAAGCCGGCGAGAGCGGCGCCCGTGCGGATGGATGTCGGAACTGTCGTGCGGATCATGATGGTCCTCCCGGCCGGCTGCGTCTCGGCTGAGTGCCGATGCATTCGACCGTATGCATCCGTCCTATGGACGGGCTGTGCCGTTCCCGTGCGGATGCTACGCGTCGCCGCCGAACATGCTCGTGACCGAGCCGTCCTCGAACACCTCGTGGATGGCTCGCGCGAGCAACGGCGCGATGGGGAGGACGGTGAGCTTGTCCCAGCGGCGCGACGCGGTGAGCGGGATCGTGTCGGTGACGACGACCTCGTCGATCGCCGAGTCCTGCAGGCGGTCGGATGCCGGGTCGCTGAAGATCGCGTGCGTCGCTGCCACGATCACACGGTGCGCGCCGTTGGCCTTCAGCGCCTGGGCCGCCTTGACGATGGTGCCGCCGGTGTCGATCATGTCGTCGACGAGGAGGCACGTGCGGCCCTCGACGGTGCCGACGATCTCGTGCACCGAGACCTGGTTGGCCACCCTCGGGTCTCGGCGCTTGTGGATGATGGCCAGCGGGGCGCCGAGGCTGTCGGACCAGGTGTCGGCGACGCGCACCCGGCCCATGTCGGGCGACACGACGGTGAGGATCTCACGGTCCTCGGGGCTGAGCGTGCGCTCGAAGTGGTCGAGCAGCACCGGCTTGGCGAAGAGGTGGTCGACCGGGCCGTCGAAGAAGCCCTGGATCTGCGCGGCATGGAGGTCGACGCTCATCACGCGGTCGGCGCCCGCGGTCTTCAGCAGGTCGGCGACGAGGCGGGCGCTGATCGGCTCGCGGCCGCGGCCCTTCTTGTCCTGTCGGGAGTAGGGGTAGTACGGGGCGACGACCGTGATGCGCTTGGCCGAGGCGCGCTTGGCGGCGTCGATCATGATGAGCGTCTCCATGAGCCACTCGTTGACCGGCTCGCCGAACGTCTGCACGAGGAAGAGATCGCAGCCGCGGATCGAGACCTCGAAGCGCGCGTAGATCTCGCCCGACGCGAAGGTGCGGTGCTCGACCGGTGCGATCTCGGTGCCCAGCGACGCGGCGACGGCGGCCGTCAGTTCGGGGTGCGAGCGACCGCCGGCGATGACCAGCCGCTTCTTGGTCTTGGCGACGAGCCCGGGGGCCACGTCATTGTCGCGATCCAGATCGACCGTCTTCTTCTTGCGCGCCATTCGTGCCCTACTCCGCCACTCGGGCCCGTGCTGCGGCATCCGCAGCTCCCGTGCCTGCCCTGTTCTTCTCGACCCAGCCCTCGATGTTGCGCTGGGGCGCGACGCTCATGGCCAGTGCACCGGCCGGCACGTCCTTGCGGACGACGGCACCGGCACCCGTCTTGGCGCCAGCACCCAGCCTAACGGGCGCGACGAGGGTCGTGTGCGACCCGGTGTGCACCTCGTCCTCGACGATCGTGCGGTGCTTGTTCACGTCGTCGTAGTTGGCGGTGATGGTGCTCGCGCCCAGATTCACGCCGCGTCCGATCGTCGCGTCGCCGACGTAGGACAGGTGCGGCACCTTGCTCCCCTCGCCGATCTCGGCGTTCTTCGTCTCGACGTAGGCGCCGATCTTGCCCGAGGCGCCGAGCACGGTGCCGGGGCGCAGGAACGAGAAGGGGCCGACCGTCGCGTTGGCCCCGATCACCGCGAGCGTCGCGTCGGTACGGCGCACCACGGCATCTTCGCCCACCTCGCAGTCGACGAGGGTGGTGTCGGGGCCGATGACCGCTCCGGACTCGACGACCGTCGCGCGGAGGATCTGCGTGTGCGGCAGGATCGTCACGTCGGCGGCCAGCTTCACGTCGTCGTCGATCCAGGTGGTGGCGGGGTCGACGACCGTGACGCCCTCGAGCTGCCAACGGCGCACGATGCGCGCGTTGAGGATGCGGCCGACCTCCGCCAGCTGAGCCCGATCATTCACGCCGTAGGTGACGGTGACGTCGGAGACGACGGATGCCGCGACCCGCTCGCCATCGCGCCGCAGCAGGCCGGGGACGTCGGTGAGGTACATCTCGCCCTGCGCGTTGTCCACGCCGACCGCCGGCAGGTACCGGCGCAGCACGGCCGCACGGAACACGTACATGCCGGCGTTGATCTCGCGCACGGCCGCCTCGTCGTCGTCGGCGTCCTTCTGCTCGACGATGCGGTCGACTCCCCCGTCGGCGTCGCGGATGACGCGACCGTAACCGGTCGGATCGTCGACCACGGCCGTCATGAGCGTCGCCGCCGCCTCGGCCTGGCGGTGCGCGGCGAGGAATTCGCGGAGCGTCGCCTCGTCGGCCAGCGGGCAGTCGCCGGAGAGCACCAGCACGTCTCCGTCGAAGTCCTCGGGAAGCGCCTCGACCGCCACCTGCACCGCGCGCCCCGTGCCCGGCACGTCGTCCTGGTCGACGAAGACGGCGTCGGGGTAGTCCGCGCTGAGGGCCGTGACGACCTGGTCGCGCTCGTGACGGACGACGACCTCGACGTGATCGGCGTCGAGCCTGGCGGCGGTGGTGAGCACGTGGCCGACCAGCGGGCGACCGGCGATCGGGTGGAGCACCTTCGGCAGCCGCGACTTCATGCGCGTGCCCTGGCCTGCGGCGAGGATGATGATGGCGAGGTTGTTCCCGGTCATGCTCCGCCGCCAGGACTCGAACCTAGACCTCACAGCTCCAAAGGCTGTCGTGCTGCCATTACACCACGGCGGACCGCGGCATCCGGAGGGAAGGCCGCCCGTCAAGTCTGCCACGTCCGCCGCTGTGCATCCGGCGATAATGGACGGATGAGCCAGGCGGATGAGGTCGATCGGATCGTCGGGGCGTGGAACGCGCAGCGACCCGACCTCGACTTCTCGCCCCTCGAGGTGCTCTCTCGCATGGATCGACTGACGCGGCTGCTCGACCGGGCCCGTCGCGACGTCTTCCGCCGCAGCGACCTCGAGCCGTGGGAATGGGACGTCCTCTCGGCGCTCCGGCGCGCCGGCGCGCCGTTCCAGCTCTCCCCCAAGCAGCTCCTGCAGCAGACCCTGGTGTCGAGCGGCACCATGACCAACCGCATCGACAGGCTCGTCGGACGCCGGTTCGTGCGCAGGGAGGCCGATCCCGGTGACGGCCGCAGCGTGCTCGTGACGCTCACCGACGACGGGAGGATCAGGGTGGATGCCGCCATCACCCGGCTCGTCGATGTGGAGGCAGACCTCCTGCAGGCGTTGTCGCGCAGCGACCGCGACCGTCTGGCCGGGCTGCTGCGCAAGCTCAGCCTCAGCTTCGACGCCTGACGCTCAGCCCAGCAGTCGGCGGTTCTTCTCGATCACGGCGTCGGACAGCCCTGCGACGATCTGCGCGAGGGACACGGAGCGCAGCGAGGCCCGCCATGCCTCGTGCGCGTCGCGCATGGCGACCGCGAGCGCGCACGGCTCGGTGCAGTCCTCCGGGCGTGCTGCGCCGCGGCCCTGCTGCCGGATCTCGCGGCACACGTACGGGTTCCCGCCTCCGTCGACGGCGACCACGAGGTCGAGCATGCTGATGCGCTGCGGGTCGCGCGCCAGCCGGAACCCGCCGCGCGGTCCCGTGCTCCCGGTGAGGATGCCCGCGCGCACGAGCTTCGCGAGCTGCTTCGAGAGGTACGGCCCCGGCACGCCGAAGTGCTCGGCGAGCTGTGCGGCCGAGACCGTCGCTCCGTCGGGGAGCTGCGCGATCACGGCGGCCGTATGCAGCACCCACTCGGAGGTCTCGGGGAGTTTCACTTGCCCAGTGTATCTGCTCGGCATATTGTGGATACACAATATCCAGAATAAATCGAGCATCACTCGCAGAAGGAGCACACATGCGCATCGCGGTCGCAGGAGGCACGGGACGGATCGGCCGGCTGGTCGTGGCGGAGCTGGAGGGCCAGGGGCACGAAGCCGTGTCGCTCAGCCGCGGAGAAGGCGTCGATCTGCGCACGGGCACCGGCCTGGCGGAGCGCCTGGCGGGCGCTGACGCCGTGATCGACGCGAGCAACCCTCCCGTCGAGGACGTCGCCGACGCCGAGGCGACCTTCACCGCGATCACGCGCACGCTCCTCGACGCCGAGCGTGCTGCCGGCGTCGGCCACCACGTCGCGCTCTCGATCGCGGCGCTCGACGCGGTGCAGGGCAATCCGCACTACTTCGGCAAGCGCGCGCAGGAACGCGCCGTCCGTGCGGGCGATGTGCCGTTCACGATCGTTCGCGCGACGCAGTTCCACGACTTCCCCGCCATGATCGGCGAGTGGACCGTCATCGACGGCGAGTCCGTGGTGCCTCCGCTGCTCCTGCAGCCCATCGCCCCCGCCGACGTCGCCGCCGAACTCGTGGCAGTCGCAGTGGCCTCGCCCCTTCACGGCACGGTGGAGATCGCCGGACCTCGCACGGAGGATGCCGTGGACATGGCTCGGCGGACCTTCGCAGCACGGGGCGTGGACCGCCCGTTGCGCGCCTCATGGCGCGGTGCAGCGCTCGGCGTGGAGTTCGCGGGCGAGGTTCTCCTCCCCTCACACGACGCGCGCCTCACGTCCACCCGGTTCGACGACTGGCTGGCTGCAGGCGCGCGCTGATGCGAGGCGGTGCGGGGCGGCAGCCGTCGCCCCGCACCGGCCGCTCACACCTCGGGAACGACGATCACGACCACCTTGCCCGTGACGCGCCCGGACTCGACGCGCTCCTGCGCCCTCGCGAGCTCGTCCAGACCGAAGCGCGAGTCGAGATGCACGACCACGTCTCCCCCGTCCGCCAGCTCGGCGATGCGGGCGAGCTGCGCGCCGTCGGCCTTCACGAGGATGCGCGACACGGGAGACGCGCCCCATGAGCCGAGCCGCTGCGCGACCTCCTCGGTCAGCCCGGTGATGGTGATCACGGCCGTCCCGTCGACGACGGCCTGCCGAGGCGGCAGCGTGTCGTCGACCGTGATGATGACGGCATCCACCGGCTCCACGGCGGCGAGTGCCTCGTCGTCGCGGTAGTCGACGACCTCGGCCGCGCCCCAGTCCCGCACCAGGTCGTGCTTTGCGGGGCTCGCGGTGGCGACCACCTTGGCGCCGCGCGCGTGCGCGAGCTGGACGGCGAGGTGGCCGACGCCTCCCGCTGCGCCGAGCACCAGCACGCGCTGGCCCTCGCGCACACCAGCGGCCTCCAGCGCCTGCCACGCCGTGAGCGCGGCCAGCGGGGCCGCCCCGGCCTCGGCCGTGCTCCAGGCATCCGGCACCGCGGCGAGGTCGGCATCGGCCACCACCGCATACTCGGCCAGCGTGTGCGCGGCATCCGGGAAGGCGGCGAGCGCGAAGACCCGGTCACCCTCGGCCCAGCGCTGCACACCAGGCCCCACGGCGGCGACGACTCCCGCCACGTCCCAGCCGGGACGATCGGAGTACCGGATGACTCCGAAGTCGTGCGCCGCGGCCCGGATCTTGACGTCGACCGGATTGAGGCCGACCGCTCCGACTTTGACGAGCACTTCGCCCTCTCCCGGTTCTGGGGCGGCGACGTCGTCGAGGGCGATGACCTCGGACGCGGCTCCGGCACCGGAGTACTTCACTGATCGCACGGAAACTCCCTTTCGCTCGTGCTTCGCTCATGCTTCACTCGCGCGGCCGATCCGACCGCGGCTTCCAGCCTGCCGAGAAGCGCTCCCGCCCAGAAGTGTCCCGATGGACAACATGTGTCACGATAGAGCCATGCATAGCGTGGTGATCGTCGCCCTCCCCGGAGTGTTCCCCTACGAGCTCGGCGTGCCCGCCCGGTTCTTCCGAGCCGCGGAGCGCGATGGCGAGCCGCTGTACTCCGTCACGACGTGCACGCTCGACGGCCTCCCCGTCGAGACCAACGCCGACTTCACCGTCACCCCCGCAGCCGACCGCAGCGCGCTCGAGACGGCCGACACCATCATCGTGCCGCCGTGGACGGATGCCGAGACCTCGGGCGACCCGATCGGACTGGCCGCCTACGCCGACCGCCGCATCGTGAGCTTCTGCACCGGCGCGTTCACGATCGCCGCCTCCGGCCTGCTCGACGGCAAGGAGGCCACCACGCACTGGTGCGCGGGCGATGAGTTCGCCCGGCGATTCCCGCGGGTGCGCCTGCGCGCCGACGAGCTCTTCGTCGACACCGGCGGCGTGCTGACGGCCGCCGGAGCGTCGGCCGCCGTCGACGCCACCATGCACCTCATCGCCAAGGATCACGGCGCCGCCGTCGCCGCCACCGTCTCGCGCGTCACGCTCGCGGCACCGCACCGCGGCGGAGGGCAGCGTCAGTTCGTCGCGCGCCCCGCCGTCGCGCCGACGGGCGGCGGCTCGGCCAGCGACATCCAGGCGTGGCTGCTCTCGCGCATCGACGAGCCGTTGTCGCTGGGGGATGTCGCCGGGCACTTCGGCATGAGCGTGCGCACCCTCACGCGCCGCTTCCGCGCCGAGACCGGCCGCACCGTCGGCGACTGGTTCGCAGACGCCCGCGTTGACCGCGCGCGCGAGCTCCTGGAGACCACGGACCTCCTCATCGACGACGTGGCGTCGCGATCCGGATTCGCCACCGCTGCCGCCCTGCGCAAGCACTTCCGCGACCGCCTCGGGCTGGCGCCGCAGCAGTACCGCTCGCGATTCGCCCGCGCCGCGTAGGCTGGTGCGAATGGGCATGGCCTCTCCCCTCCCGGTGCGCGACGGCGTCGGCGCGACGCGACTGCACGTGCCGACCGAGGGACCATGGCCCACCGTCGCCGCCTACATGATCGAGCGCTTCTTCCATCTGGATCCGGAGCGGCTGCTCGTGCGATTCGACAGGGGCGAGATCGTCGCGCGCGACGGGCGCCCGCTCACCCGCCACACCGCACTCGGCGACGAGGAGTTCGTCTGGTACTACCGCGAGCCGCCCGTCGAGCGCGACATCCCCTTCGACGTCGAGGTGCTGCATCAGGACCGCGATCTCGTCGTCGTCGACAAGCCGCATTTCCTTCCCACCACTCCCGGCGGCAAGTTCCTGCAGAACTCCGCTCTCGTGCGGCTGCGGAACCGCCTCGGCATCCCCGAGCTCACCCCGATCCACCGGCTGGACAGGGCGACCGCCGGCCTCCTCATGTTCTCGGCTCGACCCGAGACCCGCGGCGCATACCAGCTGCTGTTCGAGAACCGTGAGGTGCAGAAGGTGTACGAGGCGGTGTCGTCGCGCCCAGCCGACTGGGACCCGACGGCCTTCCCGCTCGTCTACCGCACCCACATCGAGAAGAACCGCGGCGAGGTGTGCGTGCGCGTCGACACCGACCGGGAGCCGAACTCCGAGACGGCGATCGAGGTGCTGTCGGCGGACGATCGGGTCGTCCACACGCTGCTGCGGCCGCACAGCGGCAAGATGCACCAGTTACGGGTGCATCTTGCGGCCCTCGGGCTCGGCATCCTGAACGACGGCTTCTACCCGGTGCTCCGTCCGGAGGTACCGGACGACTTCGCGCGCCCGTTGCAGCTCCTGGCACGAGAGCTGCGCTTCGTCGACCCGCTCAGCGGCCGGCAGCGGATCTTCACCACGCGGCTCGCGCTGCAGGAGGCGCCTAGCGGCGCATGACCTTGCGTGCCAGGCGCGTGCCGAGCAGCTGCACGAGGTGCACGAACACGACGATGAGCACGATCGCCGCCCACATCACGACCGGCTCGAACTGCCGGAAGCCGTAGATCTGCGCGAACGCCCCGAGACCGCCGCCGCCGATGAGGCCCGCCATCGCCGTCATGTCGATGAGCGCGACCACGATGAACGTGTAGCCGAGGATGAGGGGCCCGAGCGACTCCGGGATAGCGACGGTGAAGAGGATGCGCAGCGGACCTGCGCCCATGGCGCGAGCCGCCTCGATCACTCCTGGCGGCACCGACACGAGGTGCTGCTCGACGATGCGGCCGATCGCGAACGACGCCGCGAGGCCGATGATGAACGCGCCGGCCGTGGTGCCGATGCCCACGCCGACGACGACCCTGGCGAGCGGCTGCGCCACCGCCATGAAGATCACGAACGGGATCGGACGGAAGAAGTTCACCACGAGGTTGACGATCGCCGACACGACGGCGTTCTGCAGCAGGCCGCCCGGTCGCGTCACGTAGAGCAGCACTCCGATGACGAGCCCGAGCACGCCGGCGAGCACCAGGGCGAAGGAGGTCATGTACAGCGTCTCGAGGGCCGCCTTCCAGAACTCCGGCCACAGCTCGATGAGCCGATCCATCAGCGCACCTCCTCTTCCGTCAGCTCGGTCACCTCGACGCGTGCCCCGATCGCCTCCAGGGTCTTGTCGATCGTGGCGTCGTCGCCGCGGATGGCGAGGGTGAGGTGCCCGAACGCGCGCCCCCGGATGTCGTTGATGCCGCCGTAGACGAGCTCGAAGTCCAGCCCGGCCGACGCGAGGTCGAGGAAGACCTGCGCCTGCGACGAGTCGCCGTCGCGGAACGAGAACGTCACGAGTCGTCCGCGATGCCGCCGCCGGAGCACGGCTGCTTCGGCGGGCGAGGGGACGCCCTTGATGACGGTGCCGACGAAGCGCTGCGACGCGGGGTTCTGCGGAGCGGAGAACACGTCGAACACGTCGCCCTGCTCGATCACGCGTCCGTTCTCCATGACGGCGACCTTGGTGGCGATGGTCTGGATCACATCCATCTCGTGGGTGATGACGACGATCGTCACCCCCTGTTCGCGGTTCACCCGGCCGAGCAGGTCGAGCACCTCGTGCGTCGTCTGCGGGTCGAGGGCGCTGGTCGCCTCGTCGGCGAGCAGGATGGCCGGTCCCGTCGCCAGAGCGCGGGCGATGCCGACGCGCTGCTTCTGCCCTCCGGAGAGCTGGTCGGGGAAGGCCTTCGCCTTGTCTGCCAGGCCGACGAAGCTGAGCAGCTCGGTCACCCTGCCGTCGATGTCGGCCTTCGACCACCCGGCGAGCTTCAGCGGGTAGGCGATGTTCGCCCTGACGCTCTTCGAGGCGAACAGGTTGAACTGCTGGAAGATCATGCCGATGCCGCCGCGGACCGTGCGCAGCTCGCGCTCGGAGAGGGCGGTCACGTCGACCCCGTCGACCGTGATCGTCCCGCTCGTGGCGGGCTCGAGCGCGTTGATGAGCCGCACGAGCGTGGACTTGCCCGCACCGGAGTACCCGATGATGCCGAAGACGTCGCCCTTCTCGATCGTCAGGGAGACGTCGTCGACCGCGGTCACGGGGTCTCCGCCGGGGGTCGGCGACGGATACGTCTTGGAGACGTTCGTCAGGGTCACGATCGGCATGTACTGCTCCGGTCTTGCTGTCGGGAGACGGAGAATCGGGCGGCGCACGGGGCGCCACCCGATTCTCCCCTATCGACGGATGCTCCGCGGACTCAGCCCTTGTGGGCCTCGGTGTCCTTCTCCACCTTCTTCAAGGAGGCGACGAGGTCGTCGACCGGGGTCTGCAGCGCCACAGCGGTGTCGCCGGACGACTCCTGCAGTCCCTTCTGCACGGCCTCGTTCGTCTGGAAGATCTCGACGAGCTTCTGGTAGGTCGGGTTGTCGGCGTCCTCGGCGCGGGCGGCGAAGATGTTCACGTACGGCAGAGCGTTGGGGTCTTCCGGGTCGTCCTGCGCGATCGCGTCGCTGAACTTCAGGCCCGCGTCCTCGACGAAGTCGTTGTTGATGATCGCCGCGGCCACGTCGGGCAGCGAGGTGGGGATGAGCGCAGCCTCGAGCGCAGTCACCTTGACCTTGGACTTCTCGGTGTCGATATCGGCGAGGTCGGAGAAGATCGTGCCGCCGCTCTTGAGCTCGATGAGACCCGCAGACTGCAGCACGAGGAGGGCGCGTGCCTGGTTCGACGCGTCGTCCGGCACGGCGACGGTCTCGCCCTCGGGGATGCTCTTCACGTCGTCGTACTTCTTCGAGTACAGCCCGAGGGGGTAGATCGCCGTCGAGCCGATCGGCACGAGATCCTTACCGGAGCTGACGTTGTAGTCGGCGAGGTACACGATGTGCTGGAACTGGTTCAGGTCGATCTCTCCCTCGGCGAGCGCCGGGTTCGGCTGCTCGTAGGAGCCGAAGTCGACGAGCTCGACCGAGATGCCCTCGTCGGCCGCGGCCTCGACGAACGGCTCCCACTGTGCGTCGCCCTTGCCGACGACGCCGATCTTCACGGTCTCGTCGCCCTGGGCGTCACCTCCGTCCGATCCGTTCGACCCGGCGGATGCCGTGGCGCAGCCGGAGAGTGCGATGAACAGCGGGACCGCGGCGAGCGCGGCGATGACAGACGTCGTGCGACGGGACATGTGAAAGTTCCTCTCTTGGGGGACGTCTCCACGGTAGGCACGGGGCCTGCTCCTGCTGGAATCGAGTGTCACAGAGCGTCACAGCCCGGAATACCGGGGTGAGTCCGGTCAGTCGAACTCTTCGATCCCCTGCAGGCGCACCTGCTCGAGGTCGAGCCTGGCCACGATCCGCCGCACGACCATGTCGTCGACCGCGCCGGATCGCCGGAGTCCCAGGAGCACCTCGCGCTTGCGGTCGAGCAGCGCGAGCTTCAGACGCGTGTGCTCCTCATGCCGGATGAGCGGCGAGCGCTGCGCGAGGTCGACCGCGGTCGACGTCGCGATGATCTGCAGGGCCCCGTCGGTCCCGGCATCCGTCTCCCCCGCCTCCGCGCTCGCGGTGTCGTAGGGGTCGGGCTCGCCGAGGATGGCGTCGAGAGCATCCGCCTCCGCATCGACCGCCGCCTGTTCACGGGCGAGGGCGCGGGCGTTGGCGAGTTCGAGCATCTGGTACCCCTCGCTGCGCACCCTATCGAGCACCTCCTGCCCGATGCCGTGCTCGACGGCGAGGTCGTCGAGGGCTGCGAGCGCCGCCCCGGAGATCGTGCGCTCTGCGAGCTCGAGCTCCTCGACCTCCGCGGTGTCGGCGGGCAGGCGTGCCCACCGGACGACGGCGGGGAGCAGAGGACCTTGCACGAGCAGGCTCAGCAGGATGACTCCGGCCGTGACGAACACGATCTCCTCCCGGCCCGACGCGCCCACCTCGACGGGAACCGACAGCGCGATGGCGAGCGACACGGCGCCGCGCATGCCGGCGACCGTGGAGACCACACGGGCACGGGCGCGCATGCCGCGCGGCGGACGAGGACCGGGGTACCGCTGGAACGGCACGCTGAGCCACTGGAACAGGTAGCGCACCACGACGAGGGCTGCCCACACGGTGATCGTGACGAGCACCAGCCGCCCGATCGCCGCGACGGAGATCTGGTGCACCACGAACTGCACTTCGAGGCCGATGAGCACGAACGAGACGAGCAGCGTCCCGGTGATCGACAGCGGCGTGACCTGTCCGCCGACCGCGAGGGACACCGCGATGGCGTACAGCACGAGGGCGGTGCCGTCGTTGGTCAGACTCTCGGCCTTGAGCTTCATGAACGACCGCCGCGGCAGCAGGCGACCGAGGGCTGCGACGGCGGTCGCGTCGGGGGGCGCGGCCGCCGCGCCGAGGATCAGGGCGATCTCCCACGGCATCCCCAGCAGCACCCCGACACCGGCGACAGCGAACGCCGATGCAACCACGAGGAGAGTGCTCATCGGGAGGATGTAGCGGAAGTCCCGACGGATCGACCGCAGAGACGTCGTGAGGCTCTCCCAGAACAGCATGACCGGCAGGAAGAGCAGGAGCACCGTCTCCGGCGGCAGCTGCACCTCACGCAGCGCGGGGACGAACCCGAGGATGAGGCCGAAGATCACCAGGACGAGCGGGAGAGCCAGCCGCACCCGCGGTGCGAGCAGGGTGCCCGCCAGGATCGTCAGACCCAGCAGGACGGTGACTTCGAGACCTTGCATGTCAACCTCTCAACAGCGTTGACCGAAGGATATTCCTCGCCTCCGACGTCGCGTCACCCGATCTGCTCAGTCAGCTCGAACCAGCGCAGCTCGAGCTCCTCGATCTCCGCCTCCTGCTCGCCGATGGCCTTCATCTTCTCGCCGAGCCCCGCGTAGTCCGACTGATCGTGATCCGCCAGCGCCTGTTTGGCGGCGTCCACCTGCTGGGTGAGCTTCTGGATGCGTCGCTCCAGCGAGGCGACCTCCTTCTGCGCGGCGCGCAGGGCCGCGCCGTCGAGCGTCGGCGCCGCAGCATCCGCCTTCTTCGACGATGCCGCGGCAGACTCGGCCTCGTGCCGCTCCCTCAGGCGCAGATACTCGTCGACCCCGCCTGGCAGATGCCGCAGGCGGCCGACGCCGTCTGGGCCGGGGAGGATCGCGTACTGCTGGTCGGTGACGCGCTCGAGGAAGTAGCGGTCGTGGCTCACGACGAGGAGGGTGCCCGGCCACGAGTCGAGGAGGTCCTCGATGGCGGCGAGCATGTCGGTGTCCATGTCGTTCGTCGGCTCGTCGAGGATGAGCACGTTGGGCTGCTCGAGGAGCACGAGGAGCAGCTGGAGGCGTCGCTGCTGCCCGCCGGAGAGGTCCTTGACCGGGGTGGAGAGCTGTGCGGACGTGAAGCCGAGCCGCTCCAGCAGCTGGCCGGGGGTCAGTTCCTGCGCCTTCGAGCCGGTGCCGAGCGTGTACGACGTCCGCAGGCGCGACACGACGATGCGCACGGGCTCGTCCCACACCTCTTCGAGCTCGTCCAGTCGCTGCGTGAGGGTCTGCACCTTCACCGTCTTGCCTCGCTTGACCCGGCCCTCCGTCGGCTGGACGGCGCCGGCGATGAGCCCGAGCAGGGTGGACTTGCCCGCGCCGTTCACTCCGAGGATGCCGGTGCGCTCCCCCGGTGCGATGCGCCATTCGACGTCACGCAGCACGGCGCGGTCTCCGTAGGTGACGCCGACGTCGAGGAGGTCGACGACGTCCTTGCCGAGCCGGGAGACGGCCAGGGACTGCAGCGAGATCTTGTCCCGGATCTCGGGGACATCGGCGATGAGTTCATTCGCGGCCTCGATGCGGAACTTGGGCTTGCTCGTGCGGGCGGGAGCGCCGCGACGAAGCCATGCGAGCTCCTTGCGGGCGAGGTTCTGCCGCTTGGCCTCGGTGGCCGCGGCCATCCGGTCGCGCTCCACGCGCTGGAGGATGTATGCGGCGTACCCGCCTTCGAAGGGCTCGACGATGCGGTCGTGCACCTCCCACGTCTCCGTGCACACCTCGTCGAGGAACCAGCGGTCGTGCGTCACGACGAGGAGTGCGCCGGCGTTCGCTGCCCAGCGCTTCTTGAGGTGCGCGGCCAGCCAGGTGATGGCCTCGACGTCGAGGTGGTTGGTCGGCTCGTCCAGGGCGATGACGTCCCAGTCGCCGGCGAGCAGCTTCGCGAGCGACACCCGGCGGCGCTGCCCTCCGCTGAGCGATCCGATCTCGGCATCCCAGGGAAGGTCTCCCAGCAGGCCGTGGATGACGTCGCGGACGCGCGCGTCGCCCGCCCACTCGTGCTCCGGCGTATCGCCGACGACCGCTCGGCCGATCGTGAGCTCGTCTGCGAGGGTGTCGGCCTGGTCGAGCACGCCGATGCGGGTGCCCCCGCGGACTGTCACGCGGCCGGAGTCCGGCTCCTTGGTTCCGGCGAGCATCCCCAGCAGGCTCGACTTGCCGTCGCCGTTGCGGCCGACGATGCCGATGCGGTTGCCCTCCTCGATGCCGAGGGTGACGGAGTCGAAGACGACGCGGGTCGGGTATTCGAGGTGGAGCGCTTCGGCGCCGAGAAGATGTGCCATGTCGCTCTCCAGGGTAGTCGCGCGGGCGGTGCCGGCCGCCTCAGCCGCCCTGCGGCTCCGGCCCGAACATCTCGGGCACGGATGCCGTGAACTCGTCGAAGTGGCTGTACCAGACCGAGTGCTCCGCGCCGTCGATGCTCCGCACCGCGACGCCGCGCGCCGCGAGAGCCGCCGCGTCGTCGTCGCTCACCCACCGGCTCGGTGCGGCGCGGACGAGAATCGAGCCGGGCGCGATGCTCCAGGCCTGATCGGGGCCGCAGGAGACGGATGCCGCGGTCTCCGGGTCGAACCGCTGTGCGGCTCTGGCCTCGGCCGCGGCGTCGCTCGCGGAGTAGAACGGCCGAAGCTCGCGCAGCCGAGCGGCCGAGGAGCGCTGCTCGCGATCGCGCTGATACTGCGCGATGAGCGTGTCCCTCTCGTGACCGCCCGCGATCGCGAACCCGGCATCCACGTACACCGCGAGCTGCGGTTCGAGGGCCGGCGCCGCGGCGGCGAGGACGGTGGCGCCGAAGGAGTGGCCGATTGCATGGATATCGGCATCCGGTGCGACACGGCGCACGGTCTCGACGACGGATGCCGCGGCCCCGTCCACCGTGAGCCACGGGTCGCGTGGTGAGAGGCCGTGCCCTGGCAGGTCGATGGCCAGCACACGATAACCGCGAGCGACGAGGGACGGGACGACCCGGTGCCAGCTCTCGGCCGATCCCATCATGCCGTGAGGAGCACTGCGACGCGGGAGCGCCGGGTGCTGGGTCGCGCGCCTCCTTCGAGCGCGGATCCCGACCCGGAGCCGGATCCGCTGCCGCCGCGATGGGGCGGTTCGACGGCTCCGGCCGGCCGGGTGTCGATGACGTGGAGCAGCATCCGGACAGTCAATCACGGCGGTGCTCTCAGGCGGAGGGTTCCTCTCCGCGCTCCCGCGCGGACTGCGCGACCCGCGGGATTCGGTGGCCCGTGGAGAGCAGCCTGCGATGTCGGTGGCCAGTGGTTCGATGAGGGTATGGACGCACTGCTCGACGCGACGGATTCCCAGATGGCCAGGCTGGCCGATCTGATCGCCGGAGTGGAGGCCGCCGAGGCGACGATCAGCGCGATGATGGCCGCTCGCGATGGTCTGCTCGCGCTCCTCGAGCGCGTTGCCGTCGAGATCGCCGCTCAGGGCGACCATCCTGATCGCGGCGACATGACGATCCGTGCCGTGGCGGCCGAACTCGGGCAGAGGCTGCGCGTGAGCGACCGCACGGTCGAACGGCGGATGGGGCAGGCATCGTGCCTCGTCGATGCGTTCCCGGCGGTCTGGCAGGCGCAGGGGGCAGGTCGCATCTCCTTCGCGCACGCTCGGGTCATCGTCGAGGCTGGAGCGCATCTCGAGGATGCATCCGAACGGGCAGCGTATGCCGATGCAGTGATTCCGCTCGCCGAGGCGGAGTCGCCGAACCGGCTTCGCGCTTTGGCCAAGCGCATCGCGGAGACCTTCCGTGATCGCTCCGTCGATGAGAGGCACCGCGACGCTCGCCGCAGTCGGCGGGTATGGATGACCGACGGCGACGATGCGATGGCCGGTCTCCACCTTCACGCTCCCGCCGTGCTGGTGCACGCCATGTTCGACCGGTTGTCGCAGATGGCCCACAGTCTGCGGGCGGAGAATCAGCGTGCCCGCCGACCGGGCGCCGAGACGTCCGAGGGTATGCGCGACTCCGACACCCGATCCGCGGACGAGTTGCGGGCGGACCTTCTCTCCGAACTCGTGCTCACCGGTGTGCCCTCCGCTCATGAGACGCCCGACAGCCTTCTGTCGGGCATCCGTGGGCGTGTCGAAGTGTCCGTGCCCGTTCTGACGCTCATCGAACGCGAGCACGACGCGCTGACCCCGAAGACCAGCGCAGTGCACGCGAGCCAGACGCGCGAGCACCGAGTCGGCCGTCGGATGCCGCCGGCGATGCTCGACGGCGGGGTGCCGATCGACACTGCGACCGCACGGGTCCTCGCGGGATCGGTCAGCGGTTGGGATCGCGTGCTGACCCATCCCATCACGGCAGCTGTGCTGGCCGTGGATCGTTATCGTCCTCCGAAGAGCCTCCGGCGTCACCTGCGTGCGCGAGATCAGCGATGCCGGTTCCCCACCTGCGGGCTGCCGGCGCGAAAGAGCGACCTCGATCACACCGAGGCGGCAGCGGCCGGCGGTGCGACCAGCGAGCAGAATCTCGGTGTGCTCTGCCGTCGCCATCACATGCTCAAGCATCATTCGCCCTGGCACGTGACGCGACGGCTCGATGGGACGTTCGAGTGGACCAGCCCGCTCGGCCGTACCTACGTCGACCGCCCACCGACGCCGCATACGGTCGTGTTCGAGCCGGCCGACGCTCAGATCCCCGCTGCTGAGAAATTGCTCGCCTCCGCTCGGGCGCCGTTCTGAGATCGCCGGGGCTGTGGATAACGCTGACGGTGCGTTCGCTGATGTCGCTACCGTGACGGCGTGACTCCCGTACGACGCACCGCCGCATCGGCTGTGGCACTCCCGCCCCTCGCCCACCCCACCGCCGAGAGCACCCCTCGTGGCCGGCGCGGTGCGTTCGTTCGGGGGCGCGGGCGATCCACCGTGTCGACAGCGATCGCCCTCGGTGCCGTGGTTCTCGCCGGTTGCGCCTCTGGTCCGGCGCCCTCTCCCACACCGACCGCGGCTTTCGCCAGCGCCGACGAGGCCTACGCCGCTGCGGAGAAGGTCTACCGGGCGTACAACGACGCGCTCAACGATGAGCGGGCCGGAGGAACAAGCAACTCCCGGACCTATCTCGTCGGACTGGCTCTTGAAAGCGACACGAACACGAGCAGGCTGCTCACCGAGAACGGCCTGAAGATCGTCGGAGAAGGCGCGGTCGTGAGGTTCTCCGGCGAGTCTGCGGATCTTCGATCAGATGACGGACGGGTCCGAGCGTCCGTGTGTCTCGACGTGAGCTCAACCAGGGTCATCAATGATGCGGGCGAAGACGTGACTCCGCCCACGCGCGTCAACCTCGTGCCGCTCGACGTCATCTTCGTTGCTTCAGACGACGGGCTTCTCATCTCGGAATCGAACTCTCTCGAGGAGGAAGAATGTTGATCGCTGCGCTCATCGTCAGCGCAATGTCTGCTCTCTCATCGCCTCACGTTCCACCTATGACGGCCGCCACATACGACGCGAAGGCAGCAGCAGCTGGGATCTGCGGAGCAGACGGTGGGTCGACGCTCACCCTCACCGCATCGCGCACCCAGCCACTGAACTCTGAGACCCCCACCAGCCCGGCGCCTTCGGCTCCGGACCGCGAGAACCCGACGAACCCGAACCCCGCCCCCGCGCCCGAAACGAAGCCCCTCGCAGAATGCCCCGAATGGAGCGACACCAACCGCCAGTGCTTCGCCACCACCCCAGCACCCACACCCGACCCCACACCCCCCACCCCCACCGCATCCGCGATCACCACCACCGACCTCGCCCAATTCGCCCCCGAACCCCCCACCCTCACCACCGAACCCGCCACCGCCGGCATCGCCGGCACCCCCACCAACTTCCTCACCACCGCCACACCCCACACCCGCACCGGCACCCTCTTCCACCACCCCCTCACCATCCACTTCACCCCCACCCACTACACCTACGACTACGGCGACACCACCACCCTCACCCTCACCACCCCCGCCCGCACCTGGAACGACCTCACCCAACCCGACTTCACCCCCACCCCCACCAGCCACACCTACACCGAACAACCCACCGCCCCCGGCTGCTAACCCACACCCACACCCGAACACGAAAAAGGGCCGCCCGGACCCGATGGTCCGGACGGCCCTGCCCCGCTCACCGAGCGGTGATCTCGGTGAGCGATGACTGCCTGACGGCGATTACTGGTACGAGTTGACGATCTCGAGGAGGTTCGGGACGTTCTTGTACGCCTCCGCCGCGTTCTCCTTCGTGACGATCACCGGGTCGAGCAGGTACGCAGGCACGATCTTCTTGCCGTTGTCGTACGACTCCTCGTCGTTGACGTCGACCTTGTCGCCCTTCTGCAGCTCACCGACCATCTTGATCGCCTGCTGCACGAGCAGCGTGGTGTCCTTGTTGATCGTGGAGTACTGGATGCCCTCCATGATCGACTTCACCGACTCGACCTCGGAGTCCTGACCGGTGACCACTGGGACCGGCTTGCCGGCCTGCTGCACCGAGGTGATGATGGCACGGGCGAGCGTGTCGTTCGGCGAGAGGACACCGTCGAGGGTCTCGGAA
This sequence comes from Microbacterium sp. XT11, assembly GCF_001513675.1. NCBI lineage: Bacteria > Bacillati > Actinomycetota > Actinomycetes > Micrococcales > Microbacteriaceae > Microbacterium > Microbacterium sp. XT11. Next base: position 3,318,405 of record NZ_CP013859.1, read on the forward strand.
CCGTACGAAGACGTGAGCAGCGAGTCCATGCGGCGCTGCGCGTTCTCCGCCTTCCAGCCCTCCGTCGCGGTCTGCGCGATCTCGGTCTGGCCCGACACGACCTTCAGGGTCCCGTCATCGATCTTCGGCTGCAGCACGCTCATGGCACCGTCGAAGAACACCGCCGAGTTCGCGTCATCCGGCGAACCCGAGAACAGCTCGATGTTCCACGGGGCCGCGTGGCCCGAACGCTCCTCGAGGCCCTGCAGCAGCGCGTTGCCCTGCAGCTCACCGACCTTGAAGTTGTCGAACGCCACGTAGTAGTCGACGGCGTCGGTGTTCTCGATGAGACGGTCGTAGGCGATGACGGTCGCGCCCGCGTCGTGCGCGGCCTGAACCTGCGTGGTGAGCTGCTTGCCGTCCTTCGCACCGATGATGATGACCTTCGCACCACCGGTGACCATGGCCTGGATCTGGTTCTGCTGCTCCGCGACCGTGTTGCTGGCCGGTGCGTACTGCACGTCGGCCTTGAAGCCGGCCTCGGCGAGGCCGTCCTCGAACAGCTTCCCGGCGAGCACCCAGTTCTCACTGGTCTTGTCGGGAAGCGCGACGCCGATCGTGGCGTCGGCGGCGAAGCCCTTCGCGGACTCCTCCCCCGAGCCGCCGCCGCTGCCGCCACTGCGCTCCGAGGAGCATCCGGTGAGGGTGAAGGCTGCCGCTGCGACGAGCGCTGTCGCTGTGACGATGATCTTCTTCATGTGATCTCTTTCTGTGGTGAGAGGCCGATGTTCCGCACGGACCGCGCGGGGAGCATCCGCCTACTTTCCGCGCGTCTCGTCGACGGCGGGGGCCTGATAGGTCTTGGTGGGGTCGAAGGTGGCGGTCGCCGGATCCTCCTTGCGACCGAACTTGCGGGTGAGGAAGCCGATGACCGACGGACGGCCCTGCTGCTTGTTCCACACGTCGATGCCGACGGCGAAGAGCAGCACGAGGCCCTTGATCATCGACACGACGTCGGCTCCCGCGCCGAGGAGCGCGAGTCCGTTGTTGAGGAACGCCATGACGAGACCACCGATGATCGAGCCGATCACGGTGCCGATGCCGCCAGACACCGCAGCGCCGCCGATGAACACCGATGCGATCGCGTCGAGCTCCCAGCCGTTGCCGTCCTGCGGGCCGGACGCCGTGGCCCTGGCCACGTAGATCATGCCTGCGAGCGAGGCGAGCACCGACATGTTCATCATCACGAAGAAGTCGACCCAGCGATCCTTCACGCCGGACAGACGCGCCGCCTGCCGGTTGCCGCCCACCGCATAGATGTGGCGACCGAACACGGTGTTGTTCGTGACGAAGGAGTACACGATGACGAGCACGAGGAGGATCACGCCCGAGATCGGGAAGCTGGTGCCCTCACGTCCGGTGGCGAACAGCCAGCCCGCGACGAGGATCACGGCGGAGATGAGCACCACCTTGGTCACGCTCACCCACAGCGGCGCGCTCGCCGAGCCCATCTTCTTCTGCACGCGACGGGTGCGGACCTCCCAGAAGACGATCCATGCGGCGCCGAGCACGGCGAGAATCATCGTGGGCACGTTGAACGGGAGCGGCAGAGCAGCCTCGGGCAGATAACCGGCGCCGATGATCTGGAAGCCGTCGGGCACCGGGACGGTGGTGGACTGCCCCACCCACTGGTTCGCACCGCGGAAGAAGAGCATGCCCGCCAGCGTCACGATGAACGCGGGAACGCCGACATACGCGACCCAGAAGCCCTGCCAGGCCCCGACCAGGACTCCGACGCCGAGACCGAGGAGGATCGCGAGCGGCCAGGGGAGGTTCCAGTCGGTCATCGCCTTGGCCACGACGATGCCGGTGAACGCCGCGACGGACCCGACCGAGAGGTCGATGTGGCCCATGATGATGACCATCACCATGCCGATCGCGAGGATCAGGATGTACGAATACTGGTTGACGACGTTGATGAGGTTGCCCGACGACAGCGTCAGACCCTGCCCCTTGACGACGAACGTCAGCACCTGGAACACGATCAGGATGACGATCAGGCTGCCCAGGATGCCGAACTGACGGAGCGTCGACTGCCCGCCGCCGAACATCTTCGTGATGTCGCCGAACCGGAACGGACGTTTCGTTGGTGTGAGATCGGTGCTCATGCGGATGCCTTCTGAGTCATGGAGGTCATGCTGCGCATGAGAGCCTCCGGAGTGGCCTGTTCAGCGGGGATGCAGTCGGTGACCCGACCTTCGAAAACCGTGTAGATGCGATCGGAGATGCCCAGCAGCTCCGGCAGCTCGCTCGAGATCACGATGACGCCCTTGCCCTGGGCCGCGAGCTGGTTGATGATCGCGTAGATCTCGTACTTCGCGCCGACGTCGATGCCTCGCGTCGGCTCGTCGAGGATGAGCAGGTCGGGGTCGGTGAACATCCACTTCGCCAGCACGACCTTCTGCTGGTTTCCTCCGGAGAGCTTCGCGACGCCCTCTTCGACCGACGGCGTCTTGATGCGCAGGGCCTTGCGGTACTCCTCGGCCACCGCGAACTCGGACCGCGCGTCGACCACTCCTCGCGGCGCGATCTTCGACAGCTTCGCCGCGACGACCGAGCGCTTGATCGTGTCCAGGAGGTTGAGGCCGAGCACCTTGCGGTCCTCGCTCACATACGCGAGCCCATGCTTGATCGCCGACGCCACGTCGGGGATCGTGATCTCCTTGCCGTCCTTGATGATCGTCCCCGAGAGGAACGTCCCGTACGAGCGGCCGAAGATGCTCATGGCGAGCTCGGTGCGGCCGGCGCCCATGAGACCGGCGATGCCGACGACCTCGCCGCGGCGCACGTTGATGCTCGACCCCTTGACGACCATGCGCTCCGAGACGGTCGGATGCTGCACCCACCAGTCCTTGACCTCGAAGAACACCTCGCCGATCTCGGGCTCGCGGTCGGGATACCGGCTCTCCAGCGAGCGACCGACCATGCCGCGGATGATGCGGTCCTCGTTGATCTCCCCGCGCGAGATGTCGAGCGTCTCGACCGTGCGTCCGTCGCGGATGATGGTGATCTCGTCGGCGATCTGCTCGATCTCGTTGAGCTTGTGGCTGATCATGATCGACGCGATGCCCTTGGCCTTCAGCCCGAGGATGAGGTCGAGCAGGTGCTGCGAATCGTTCTCGTTCAGCGCCGCGGTTGGCTCGTCGAGGATGAGCAGCTTGACGTCCTTGTTGAGAGCCTTGGCGATCTCGATGAGCTGCTGCTTGCCGACGCCGAGAGTCTTGATCGGCACATCGGGGTCTTCGTTGAGCCCGACGCGCGCGAGCAGCTCGGTGGCCCGCTGCTTCTGCGCCTGCCAGTCGATGCGGCCGCCACGGCGGATCTCGTTGCCGAGGAAGATGTTCTCGGTGACGGAGAGCTCGGGGATGAGCGCGAGCTCCTGGTGGATGATGACGATGCCGGCGTGCTCGCTCGCAGCGATGTCCTTGAAGCGCTGCTCCTGGCCGTACAGGAGGATCTCGCCCTCGTACGAGCCGTAGGGATACACCCCCGACAGGACCTTCATCAGGGTCGACTTCCCCGCGCCGTTCTCACCGCAGATGGCGTGGATCTCCCCCGCGCGTACGGTGATCGACACATCGGAGAGCGCCTTGACCCCCGGGAACTCCTTGGTGATGCTGCGCATCTCCAGGATCGGGCCTGACACGACCGGCAACGTTGCTGTGGTGCTCACGGATCTTCCTCGCGACGGGCGGTCACCTTCCATGTGACCGTTCACATTGATACATAGTCCACGGCAGACGAAGCGCTGTCAAGTCTGCGCGCGCTTTTCGTGCCCCTACCGTGATGCGGCCGATTCCCTGGCGCGCAGGATGGTCTTCAGGGGGCTGAGCTCGGGCACCGCCTCGCCGCGGATCTGCGCGAGCAGGATGCGCACGGCTCTCCGGCCGAGCTCGGGGAAGTCCTGGTGCACGGTGCTCAGCGTCGGCGCGACGTGCGCCGCGACCGGGATGTCGTCGAACCCCATGACGCTCACGTCGTGCGGCACGCGCAGCCCCGCATCGCGGAAGCCGTGCATGAGGCCGATGGCCATGAGGTCGTTCGCGGCGAACACGGCCGTGAAGTCCCGGCGTCGCGCGAGCTCCTGACCGGCGAAGTATCCGAAGTCCGCGGTCCAGTCTCCGCGGATCGGCGGGAACGTCGACAGATCCGCGTCTCGCAGGGCGTCCAGGTACCCGCGCATGCGGGATTCCGCCTCGATCCAGTCCTGTGGGCCGGCGAGATGCAGGATGTCGCTGTGCCCCAGCGAGATGAGGTGCTCCGTCGCGGCGCGCGCTCCGGCCACCTGGTCGGCGGACAGGCTCACTCCGTCCGAGCCCGACGCGGTCTGCAGCGTCACGAAGGGCAGATCGACCGACATGCCGCGGAGGACATGGAAGACCCGCACCTGCGGCGCGAGCACCACGATGCCGTCGACCTGCTCGCGCGCGAGCTGCCTCACCGCGTTCCCTATCGCCTCGGGCGTCGTCGCCGGAAGGTTCAGCGTCGAGACCGAGTACCCCTCCTCGCGCGCGGCATCCTCGATGCCGGCGATCGACGACGTCGGCCCGAACTCCCCGATCGTCGCGGACAGGATGCCGAGCATGTTCGAACGGCTCGTCACCAGCGCACGTGCGGCGAGGTTCGGGCGGTAGTCGAGCACCGCGATCGCGTCGAGCACCTTTGCCTTCGTCTCGGGACGGATGCTCGGATGATCGTTGAGCACGCGCGACACCGTCTGGTGGGACACGCCCGCCAGACGCGCCACGTCACGGATGCTCGGCATGCGAGAACGCTCTGACGCCATGGACATCACAGCCTCCTCGCGTGTGCACGGTCACATTTCTCACCCCATTATGACCGCACCCCGCCTCCGACGCATGTCGGCCCCCGCGCGGCACGCTGCGGCGAGACCGCTGGGCTGCTCAGCCGACGATGCGAGCGCCCGGTACCGGGCCGTGCACGTGCAGCGGGTCGAGCCCCGCCTCGCGCAGGGCCGACTGCACGTCCTGCGCGTTCTCGGGCCCCGCGCACAGCAGCGCGACGGTCGGCCCGGACCCCGACACGATGCCGTGCAGCGCGCCGGCGCGGATGCCGTGCTCGATCGTGCGCTCGAGATCGGGGCGCTCGTGCACGGCAGCGGTCTGGAGATCGTTGTGCAGGCTCGAGGCGAGGTCGCCGGCGTCGCCGGAGCGCAGCGCCTGGAGCACCGGGATCGGCACGTCGAGCGACAGCGGCGGATCGTCGGCGAGCGCTCCGTCCTCCTCGCGCAGAGCGTCGAGCCTGCCGTACACCGCCGGCGTCGACAGCCCCTCGTCGCTCGTCACGAGAACCCACTCGAAGCGACCGCGTGCGAGCGCAGGGTTCAGCCGATCGCCGCGGCCTGTTCCCACCGCGGTGCCGCCGTGAAGCGCGAACGGCACGTCGGCACCCAGGCGCGCGGCCAGCTCGTGCAGCCGAGCGGTCGACAGGCCCGTGCCCCACAGCGCGTCGCACGCGACGAGGGCTGCCGCGGCATCCGCAGACCCTCCGCCCATGCCACCAGCCACCGGCACGCTCTTGCGGATCTCGAGCGCCACCCCGCCGTCGAAGTCGGCGGCGGCGGCCAGGAGCTTCGCGGCCCTCATCGCGAGGTTGCGGTCGTCGAGCGGCACGGTCGACGGGTCGTCGACACCCCGCACGACCAGCGAGAAGTCCGCCGCGGGGCGAGCGATCACGTCTTCGTACAGCGACACGGCCTGGAAGACCGTCGCCAGGGCGTGGTATCCGTCGTCGTGGCGTCCGCCCACACCGAGGTAGACGTTGATCTTGCCCGGTGCCCGCACGTGCACCGACGCGCTGGACGACGCCTGGCTCATGACGGCCTCACAGTTCCGACGACGTCGCCCACAGGTTCACGTCGATGCCGCCGGACAGCTCGTCGATGCGTGCGAGCTCGTCGTCGGAGAAGGCGGGTCCGTCGACCGCCGCGAGGTTCTCGTCCAGCTGCTCCGTACGCGAGGCCCCGATCAGTGCGGAGGCGACGACGGGCGTGCGCAACGTCCACTGCAGCGCCATCTGGGCGAGCGACTGCCCACGCTCACGCGCGACCTCGTTGAGCGCGCGCAGAGTCTCCACGGCGTCGCCGGAGAGAGGCGCGTCGGGCAGCGAGCGTCGCTTCTGCGCGCGCTGCGCGGTGCCGTCGCCGAGGTACTTGTCTGTGAGCAGCCCCTGGGCGAGCGGCGTGAACGCGATGGCTCCCAGCCCCGACTTCTCGAGCGTCTCGGTGAGGCCGTCCTCGATCCAGCGGTTGAGGATCGAGTATGCGGGCTGGTGGATGACGAGGGGCGTGCCGAGCTCTCGCGCGACCTCGACGGCCTCGGCCGTGCGCTCGGCGCTGTACGAGGAGATGCCGACGTAGAGCGCCTTGCCCTGCCGCACGAGGGTGTCGAGCGCACCGACGGTCTCGGCGATCGGGGTCACCGGGTCGACGCGGTGCGAGTAGAAGATGTCGACATAGTCGAGCCCCATGCTGCGCAGCGACTGCTCGGCGCTGGCCAGGATGTACTTGCGGCTCGCGTAGTCGCCGTAGGGGCCAGGCCACATGTCCCATCCGGCCTTCGAGGAGATGATCAGCTCGTCGCGGTAGGGCTTCAGGTCCTCCGCGAAGATCCTGCCGAAGTTCTTCTCCGCCGAGCCGTAGGGCGGGCCGTAGTTGTTCGCCAGGTCGAAGTGCGTGATGCCGCTGTCGAACGCGTGGCGCAGGAGCGCGCGCTGGTTGTCGAGCGGGATGTTGTCGCCGAAGTTCCACCACAGGCCGAGCGAGATGGGCGGCAGGTAGAGTCCGGACGTGCCGACCTGGCGGTAGGCGAACCGCTGGTAGCGGCCCTCGTCGGCCGCGTACGGACGGTGGATCTCGGGGACGTCGGGACGGAAGCGCGGAGAGTCGGTCATCGTGCCAGGTTAGTCCCCCGTGGCCGTGACATGCCGGGCGATGCGGTGATAATCGTCCACTGTGAGGTCTTCCCCGCGGGCCGTCGGAGCGACCCCGGCCGCCTCGAGTGCCTCGGATGCCGCAGCGGAACTGCCGAACACCCCCGCGAGTGCCTGCCGCAGCATCTTGCGCCGCTGGTTGAAGGCGGCGTCGACGATCTCGAAGGTCCGCGTGCGCTCCACGACCGGACCGCGTTCGCCCTCTGCCCTGTCGAAGCCGACGAGCAGGCTGTCGACGTTCGGCACCGGCCAGAAGACCTGGCGCGACACCGTGCCTGCGAGCCTCCACTCCCCGTACCACGCCGCCTTCACGCTGGGCGATCCGTAGATCTTCGACCCTGGCTTCGCGGCCAGGCGCTCGGCGACCTCGGCCTGCACCATGACGACCCCGCGCTGCAGGTGGTCGAAGCTCTCCAGGAAGTGCAGGAGCACGGGCACCGAGACGTTGTAGGGCAGGTTCGCGACGAGCACGGTCGGCTCGCCCGGCAGCTCGGTCACGCGCAGGGCGTCGGCATCCACCACGGTGAGCCTGCCGGGGTCGACGCCGTGCTCGGCGGCGGTCTTCGGTAGACGCTGGGCGAGACGGTGGTCGATCTCGACCGCCGTCACGGATGCGCCGGCTTCGAGGATCGCGAGGGTGAGCGAGCCGAGCCCCGGCCCGACCTCGACGACCCGCTCCCCCGGCTGCACACGCGCGGCATGCACGATCTTGCGCACCGTGTTGGCGTCGACGACGAAGTTCTGCCCGAGCTTCTTGGTGGGGGTGACGTCGAGTTCGGCGGCGAGGCGGCGGATCTCGGTTGCGCCGAGCAGCGTGACGGTCATCCCCCCATTGTCCCCTACCGTCAGTAGTCTTCTGTGGTGCCCTCCCTCGGTGAACTCGTCGCGCCCCGTCGCATGGGCCGCGACTTCCGGTGGCTCCTGGCGTCGTCGTGGACCAGCAACGTCGGCGACGGCGTGGCCCTCGCCGCGGCGCCCCTGCTCATCGCCTCGATGACGTCGTCGCCGATCCTCGTCGCCGCAGGAGCGGTCCTGCAGTTCCTGCCGTGGCTGGTGTTCGGCCTTCACGCGGGGGCGATCGCCGACCGTTTCGACCGCCGCAGGCTCGTGATGTTCGCGAACGGCGCGCGGGCCGTCGTGCTGGCCGCGCTCTGCGTGTTCTTGGTCACCGGCAGCGCGAACATCTGGATCGTGCTGGGCACGGCCTTCCTCTACGGCACGGCAGAGGTGTTCGTCGACACTGCGGGGAGCACGCTCCTCCCGATGATCGTGAAGCCCGAAGACCTAGGCCTCGGCAACGCCCGTCTGCAGGCCGGCTACCTCGTCGCGAACCAGTTCGCCGGGCCCCCGGTCGGCGCCTTCCTCTTCGCCGCAGGCAGTGCGTGGCCCTTCCTCCTCGAGGTGGTGTGCGTCTCGCTGGCCGTGGTGCTCATCTCACGCATGGCGAGGACCCCGCTCCCTCCTCGTGAAGAGCACGCCCCCGTGCACACGGATATCGCCGAGGGCCTGCGCTGGCTGTGGCGCAATCCGCCGGTGCGCACGCTCGTGCTGATCATCCTGCTCTTCAACGTCACGTGGGCTGCACCGTGGGGCATCCTCGTGCTGTACGCCACCGAGCACCTGCACATGGGGCCCGTCGGCTACGGAGCCCTCACCACGGCATCCGCCGCCGGGGGCCTCCTCGCCACGGCGAGCTTCGGGTGGCTGGAGCGCCACGTGTCGTTCGCGGCGCTCATGCGCATCGCGCTGTCGCTCGAGGTCCTGATGCACCTCGCGTTCGCGCTGACGACGGCGGGCTGGCTGGCGCTGATCATCATGTTCGTGTTCGGCGCGTACGCATTCGTGTGGGGCACGATCTCGACGACCGTGCGGCAGCGGCTCGTGCCGCACGAGCTGCAGGGCCGCGTCTCGTCGGTCAACGCGGTCGGCGTGTTCGGCGGCATGGTCATCGGTCAGGCGCTCGGCGGCGTCATCGCCCAGATCTGGGGTCTCACGGCGCCGTGGTGGTTCGCGTTCGGGGGTGCGGCGCTGACCCTGCTGTTCGTCTGGCGGCCCATCTCGCATATCGCGGCCGCACGACCGGTGGTCGGCGAGGTTCAGGCGAACGAGCCGTAGACGCGCAGGGCGTTCTCTGCCAGCTGCGCGCACAGCTCGTCGACGTCGAGGCCGAGCTCCGCGGCCATGAAGCGCACCGTGATCGGCACGAGATAGGGGGCGTTCGGCCTCCCCCGCAGCGGCGTGGGCGTGAGGAACGGCGCATCCGTCTCGACGAGAATGCGGTCGAGCGGGGTGACCGCGAGCGCATCGCGCAGGTTCTGCGCGTTCTTGAAAGTCACGTTGCCGGCGAACGACAGGTGGTAGCCCGCATCCGCGCACACCCTCGCCATCTCGGCGTCGCCGGAGAAGCAGTGGAACACCGTCTTCTCCGGGGCGCCGACGCGCGCGAGCGTCGCGAGCACGTCGTCGTGCGCGTCGCGGTCGTGGATCTGCATCGCGATGCCGTGCTTCTTCGCCAGCGCGATGTGCGCCTCGAACGAGGCGAACTGCGGTCCTCGGCGCTCGGGCTCCGTGCGGAAGAAGTCGAGGCCCGTCTCACCGATGGCGCGGGTGCGGGGGTGTGCGGCGAGCTCGTCGATCACGGCGATCGCCTCGTCGAGACGGCCCTGCTCGGCATACGTCGGTGCGTCGTTGGGATGGATCGCCACCGCAGCGAGCACGCGGGGGTCGGATGCCGCCGCCTCGACGGCCCAGCGCGACGACTCGATGTCTCCCGAGGCCTGCACGACGCCCGCGATGCCGACAGCCTGCGCGCGGTCGAGCTGCTCGGTGAGCGACAGCGGCTCGTCGCCGTCGAGGATCTCCAGGTGTGCGTGGTTGTCATAGACGGGGACGGTGAGGGGCTCAGGAGCCGCGGGATACCGCAGATCCTTGCGCCCCTCACCCGACCTCGACTGCACGTACGTCACGCAGCGGACTCCACGCGGGGGAACAGCGGCGCCAGGCCGTTGACGCTCGTGCCGGGGCGCAGCACGCCCCAGCCGCCGGCCTCGCGGATGGGCTGGTCCTGCAGCCGTCCGAGCGTCTCGGCGGCGCCGAGGGCGACCCAGAGCTTCTCGGTCGACTGCGGCATCACCGGAGACAGCAGCACGGCGAGAGCGCGCAGGCCCTCGGCGCACGTGTACAGCACGGTGCCGAGGCGCTCGCGCTGGTCCTCGTCGCGCGCCAGGGCCCACGGCTCGTTCTCGGTGATGTAGCCGTTCAGCGCGTCGACGATGGTCCAGATCGACGAGATGGCCTCGTCGATGCGGAACTGCTCGATCGCGGCATCCGCGTTCTTCGCGGCATCCGCGACGACGCGCTGGATCTCGAGATCGCCGGCGGTGTACTCGGCAGGCGGCGGAACGACGCCCTCGAAGTACTTCTCGATCATCGCGGTCGTGCGCGAGGCGAGGTTGCCGAAGCCGTTGGCGAGCTCCGCCTGGTAGCGCGCAGCCAGGTCCTCCCAGGAGAACGAGCCGTCCTGCCCGAACGCGATCGCCGACAGGAAGTAGAAGCGGTACGCGTCGGAGCCGAAGACATCGGTGATCTCGGTCGGCGCGATGCCGGTGAGCTTCGACTTCGACATCTTCTCGCCGCCGACGAGCAGCCAGCCGTGCGCGAACACGCCCTTGGGCACGTCCACGCCGGCCGCCATGAGCATCGCCGGCCAGATCACCGCGTGGAAGCGCAGGATGTCCTTGCCGACCACGTGGTACGCGGGCCACCGGCGCGCGAAGGTCTCCTCGTCGTCGCCGTAGCCGACGGCCGTGGCGTAGTTCAGCAGGGCGTCGACCCACACGTAGATGACGTGCGAGCTGTCCCACGGCACCTCGATGCCCCAGTCGAACGCAGAGCGGGAGATGGAGAGGTCTTTGAGACCCTGGCGCACGAACGAGACGACCTCGTTGCGGGCGGACTCGGGGCGCACGAAGTCGGGCTCGTTCTTGTAGAGCTCGAGCAGGCGGTCCTGGAACTCGCTGAGCTTGAAGAAGTAGTTCTTCTCCTGCAGCAGCTCGAGCGGCTTGGAGTGGATCGCGCAGACCTTGAGCCCCTCGAACGGACCGGTGCCGTCGAGGATCTCCGACTCGGGCTTGAACTCCTCGCAGCCGACGCAGTAGAGCGCCTCGTACTCGCCCGCGTAGATGTAGCCGCGGTCGTAGATCGCCTGCACGAACTTCTTGACGCGCTCCTCGTGCCGCTCCTGCGTGGTGCGGATGAAGTCGTCGTTCGCCACGTCGAGGGTCTTCAGCAGCGGGAACCATGCCTCGCTGACGAGCTTGTCGACCCACTCCTGCGGCGTGACGTTGTTCGCCGCGGCGGCTCGGAGCATCTTCTGCCCGTGCTCGTCTGTGCCCGTGAGCATCCACGTGTCGTCCCCGCCCTGGCGGTGCCAGCGCGCGAGCGCGTCGACCGCCACCGACGTGTACCCGTGACCGATGTGGGGCACGTCGGACGGGTAGTAGATGGGCGTGGTGATGTAGAACGATTCGCCTGCGGGCATAGGTCGATTCTAGGCGGGATGCCGGGGCTGGTTACGCCGCGCGGACCGCCGTGACCGCGGCGTGGGGGCGCGCACTCGCCTCGCCGGGTGCGCGGCCGCGCTGCTCGACCGCGGCGACCGTGAGACCCGCGTTCTCGAGCAGGGCGCCGAGCGCCTCCGGGCTCCAGAAGTACGCCGGAGCGACGGCGTGCGCGAAGGGCTCGCGCGGGGCTCCGTCGAAGAACCCGAGGAGGAGCGATCCACCGGGCGCGATCACCCGCGCGAACTCCGCGAGGACCTCGGGGACGTCATCCGGCGGCCCGCAGCCCGCGTCGAGCAACGGCCCCGCCGTGGCATCGCGCCACACGCGGATCGTGTCGGCGTCCCGCGGATCGAGCTGCTCGATGCGTCCGGCGATCTCGATGTACTCGTCCGCGCGGCGGTCGTACGCGTCGGCGACGGCGCTGTCGCTGTTCACGGCTTCCGCGCGGCGAGCGCCGCCTGGTAGAGGTCACGCGAGGAGAGGCCCGTGTGGGCCGCGACCTCGGCCGCCGCGTCCTTGAGACGCATGCCGGAGGCGACGAGCTCCTGCACCTGCGCGAGAGCGTCGTCGGCCGACGCCTCGCGCCGGCGGGCGCCCTCCACGACCACGACGATCTCGCCCTTCACCCCGTCGGCCGCCCACGCCGCGAGCTCGGATGCCGTGCCGCGGCGCACCTCCTCGTAGAGCTTGGTCAGCTCACGGCACACGGCGATGCGGCGCTCGTCGCCGAAGGCCTCGCCCATGTCGGCGAGGGTCGAGGCCAGGCGGGCGGGCGACTCGAAGAACACCATGGTGCGCGGCTCCCCGGCGAGCGCACGCAGGGCCGTTCGCCGCTCCCCCGACTTGCGCGGCAGGAAGCCCTCGAACGTGAAGCGATCGGTGGGCAGACCCGAGATCGCGAGAGCCATGAGCACGGCGCTCGGGCCCGGGATCGCGGTCACTGTCACGCCCTGCGCGACGGCCTCGGCCACCAGTCCGTAGCCGGGGTCGCTGATCGCGGGCATCCCGGCATCGCTGACGATCACGATGTCCTGCTCGGCGGCGAGGGCGGCCAGCTCCGCGGCCTTCTGCTTCTCGTTGTGGTCGTGCAGCGCCACGAGGCGCGGCCTGTTCTCGATGCCGAGGGCCCGCAGCAGCCCGCCGGTCGTGCGGGTGTCCTCCGCCACGACGACCTCGGCGTTCTCGAGCACCTCGATCAGCCGGCGCGATGCGTCGCCGAGGTTTCCGATGGGGGTGGCGGCGAGGATGATCACACGATCAGCCTAGGCGCGTTGTCTAGGCTGGTGCCGTGACCGCGTCAGAGCCCCTGCTGCCCGCCCCCGAGACGAGGCTCACGCGGTACGGCTCCCTGCGCGACCGCATCCTGCAGAGCCCCGACCGGGGACGCACGGTCCGCTGGTTCGCGCCGCTCGTCGTCACCCTCCTCGCCGCCGTGCTGCGGCTGGTCAACCTGGGCCACCCGCACCAGCTCGCGTTCGACGAGACGTACTACGTCAAGGATGCCTGGTCGCTGTGGACCCTGGGGTACGAGGGCACCTGGGGCGAGAACGCGAACGAGGCGTTCATCACGCTGCAGCAGCTGCCCCTCGACCCCAAGGGGGCGTTCATCGTGCATCCACCGCTGGGCAAGTGGCTGATCGCGCTCGGCATGGCCATCGGCGGGCCCGACAACAGCGTCGGCTGGCGGCTCGCGACGGCCCTTCTCGGCACGGGAACCGTGCTCCTCACCTACCTCATCGCACGGCGCCTCACCGGGTCGGTCGTGGTGGCGACGGTCGCCGGCACCCTGCTCGCGATCGACGGACTCGGCATCGTGCTCAGCCGCATCGCCCTCCTCGACGGCATCCTCACCTTCTTCATCATGCTCGGGGTGCTGTTCGTCCTGCTCGACCGCGAGCGCGTGCTGCCCCTCATCGGGCAGTCGGATGCCGACGCTCCCGATCCGATGTGGGGCCGCGTCGTCTGGCGCCGGCCGTGGCTCGTCGCCGCGGGTCTCGCGTTCGGCGCCGCCTGCGCCGTGAAGTGGTCGGGGCTGTATGCCCTCGCGGCATTCGGGCTGTACGTCGTCGTGACCGACGCGCTCGCGCGCCGGCGGGCGGGCGTGGTCCTGTGGCCGACGGACGCGGCGTTCCGGCAGGGCCCCGTGTCGTTCGTGCTCATGGTCGTCCCCGCGTTCGCGGTGTACGTCGCGAGCTGGACCGGATGGTTCGTCACGAGCGGCGGCTACAACCGCACGCTCGACCCGAACCCGTTCGTGTCGCTGTGGCGCTACCACCAGGCAATGCTGAACTTCCACGTCGGGCTCACGAGCGGGCATCCGTACGCCAGCCCCGCGTGGGAATGGCCGTTCCTCCTGCGCCCCACCGCGGTGTGGGTGGGCAGCGACCCCGGCCCGTGCGGGATCGACCACTGCATCGCCGTGATCTCCAGCATCCCGAACCCGCTCATCTGGTACGCGGGCGTCGCAGCCGCCGTCTACCTGCTGTACCGGCTCGTGCGGGCGGTCATGGCCGGTCGCGCCCCCGATCCCGCGCTGACCCTCCCCCTCGTGGGCCTCGCCGCGACGTACGTGCCGTGGCTCCTGTTCCCCGACCGCACGGTGTTCCAGTTCTATACGGTGGCGATGATGCCGTTCCTCGTGCTGGGCCTCGCCGCGACCCTGCGGGTCATCGCGGGGCGCCGCGACGACCCCCTCCCCCGACGGCAGTCAGGGGAGCGCACCGTCATGATCTTCCTCGTGTTCGTCGTGCTGGTGTCGGTGTTCTTCTACCCCGTGTGGACGGGCATGAGCGTTCCGTATCCGTTCTGGCTCCTGCACAACTGGCTGCCGGGATGGGTGTGAACCGCACCCCCGGTCCGGATCAGGGCTGATCGGCGCCGGCGACGTGCTCGACGAGCGGGAGCACGCGCCCGGAGAGGTGCGTGCGCATCGCGATCGACGACGCCGTGCGCGCCACCCCGGGAACAAGGGCCACCCGGTCGAGCACGTCCTGCAGCTGCGCCGCGTCGCGTGCGACGAGCCGCAGCTGCATGTCGCTCGCCCCGGTGACCGTGTGCATGTCGACGATCTCCGGGACGGCGGCGGCGAGAGCCTCCGCGACGTCGTCGTGCCCGACCTTCTGATCGATCTCGACGAGGCAGAACGCGACGACGCCGTACCCGAACCCGGCAGGGTCGATGAGCGGCACGATCGCCTCGATGACCCCACCCTCGTGCAGCCGCGCGAGCCTGCTCGTCGCGGTGCCGCGAGCCACGCCCAGTCTGCGGGCGCATTCGAGGATCGGGAGCTGCGGCTCCTCGGTGAGCAGCCGGATCAGCTCGGCGTCGAGGCGATCGATGCGCACGGCTACTCCTTCACGACGCCGGGGCGCGAGGCTCCCCTGGTCACCCGGGCGACGACGAGCAGCACCGCCGTGAGCCCGAGGGTGAGCAGCAGCTGCGTGCGCGCGGCAGGGTCGATCATCGTGAGCGCGACGACGCCCGCGAGCAGCACCAGGCAGAGCCATGACAGCCACGGGAATCCCCACATGCGCATGGGCATCGGTGCGCCGTCGCGGTCGGCACGGCGACGCAGGATGATCTGCGACACCGCGGTCGCGGTCCAGATCACCAGCAGCGTCGAGCCGACGACGTTGAGCAGAGCGGGGAGGACCGTGTCGGGGAACGCCCAGTTCAGCACGACGGTCACGAACCCGAACGCCACCGAGGCGAGCACCGCGACGTAGGGCACGCCCTTGGCGCTCGTGCGCGTGGCTGCGAGAGGAGCGAACCCGCGCTCGGCGAGCGAGTACGCCATGCGGGACGCGCCGTAGATGTTCGCGTTCATCGCCGAGAGCAGCGCCACCACGACGATGAGGTCCATCACCAGGCCGACGCCGGGCACTCGCAGGGTGTCGAGCACGGCCGAGAACGGCCCGGCCTTCACCGAGGGGTCGTTCCACGGCAGCACCGACACGATCACGAAGATCGAGCCGACGTAGAAGATGAGGATCCGCACGAGCACCTCGCGCACGATGCGTCGGATGTTGCGAGAGGGATCGTCGGACTCCGCCGCGGCGATCGCGACGACCTCGGTGCCGCCGAACGCGAAGACCACGATGAGGAGCGCGGCGGCGATGCCGGTCATGCCGTTCGGGGCGAAGCCGCCGTGCGCGACGACGTTGGTCACGCCCGTCGCGGGGACTCCGGGGATCAGCCCGATGATCGCGCACGCGCCCACCACGAGGAAGGCGATGATGGCGGCGACCTTGATCGCCGCGAACCAGAACTCGAACCGTCCGTAGTTCCGCACGCCGAAGAGGTTCACGGCGGTCAGGGCGGCGACGAACACGAGCACCCACACCCAGGCGGGCACGGCCGGGATCCACGCCGCGACGATGCCGCCGGCTCCGGTCGCCTCGGCGGCGATCACGACCACGAGCTGGATCCAGTAGAGCCACCCCACCGCGCTGCCGGCGCTGCGCCCCATGGCCTTCTGCGCATAGGAGCTGAACGCGCCCGAGCTCGGGCGGGCGGCGACCATCTCGGCGAGCATCGCCATGACGAGCACGACGATGCCGCCGGCGACCAGGTACGAGATGAGCACGGCGGGGCCGGCGATGCCGATCGCCTGACCGGACCCGACGAAGAGGCCTGCGCCGATCGCGCCGCCGAGACCCATCATGGAGATCTGCCGACGGGTGAGCCCCGGGTGGAGGCCCTTGGTGGTCGTCGTGGTGACGGGAACCTCCGTCATGCCGTCACCGCCTCGCGCACGAGAGCCGCGGCGACCCGGTCGATGTCGTCCACGCTCCCCGACGAGATGCGCACGCCCTCCCCCGGGAAGGCGCGGGTGATCACCCCGCCGTCGCGCAGCAGCGCCTCCAGCTCCTCGGTGCGCTCGCCAGCGGCCACCCAGACGAAGTTCGCCTGCGACGGCACAGCCGGCCAGCCGGCATCCGTGAGCAGGTCGTGCAGCCTGTCGCGCTGCGCGACGACCTCGTCGATGCGCGCGGCGAGCTCCTCCTCCGCCGCGAGCGACGCCCGCGCGGCGACCTGCGCGAGGTCGGTGACCCCGAACGGCACGGCGACCTTGCGCTGGTTCTCGGCCACCTCGCGCGGCGAGATCGCGTACCCCACCCGCAGGCCGGCGAGACCGTAGGCCTTCGAGAAGGTGTGCAGCACGGCGACGTGCGGATGCCGGCGGAACAGCTCGATCCCCGCGCCGAAGCTGTCGGTCCGGTCGAAGTGCACGTAGGCCTCGTCGATGACCACGAGGACGTCGCGCGGCACGGCGGCGACGAAGCGCTCGAGGTCGGCCGCCCCCACCACGGTGCCGGTCGGGTTGTTGGGGTTGCAGACGAAGATCGCGCGCGTGCGCGGAGTGATGGCGGCGAGCATCGCGTCGAGGTCGTGCGCGTGCTCGGCGGTCAGGGGCACGGCGACCGGTGTGGCGCCGGCGATGCGCACGAGCGAGGGGTACGCCTCGAACGAGCGCCACGCGAAGATCACCTCGTCGCCCTCGCCGGCGACCGCGTGGATGAGCTGCGCCGCGAGCTCGACGGAGCCGGCGCCGACGGTGACGAGCGCGGGGTCGACGTCGTAGCGGGCGGCGAGGTCGTCGCGCAGGGCGGCGGCGCTCATGTCGGGGTACCGGTTGATGGTGCCGAGCCGCTCCTGCACGGCGCGCACGACCGCCGGCAGCGGCGGGTGCGGCGACTCGTTGGAGGAGAGCTTCGACGCGCCCTCCGGGGCCGAGCGGCCCTGTCGGTAGGCGGGAACGGCCTCGAGCCCCGGACGGGAGGGAAGTGTCATCGGTCAGAGCATCCTTGCTGTGAATCGGACGGGTCGCGCCAGACTAGACCGGATGCCGCGCACTGGGCAATCGGTTCATCATTATCTGCGCATGCCGCGCAGTCGAACCGTTGGGATCGGGAGATCGCTATGCAGAATGTACAATCCCCCTCGTGCATCAGCGCGCGACCGCGACCTCTGCCGGATCGCTCACCGGCAGGCGGCACGCGAAGGCGCGGCAGTCGAACGCCCGCTCGGGCGCATCGGCCTTGCCCTCGAACAGCTCGAATCCGGCGTCGGCGAACGCCCGCGCCTGCGCCGGGGTCACGACGGCGATCGCATCGGCATCTGCGACGGCGGCAGCGCGGGCCAGCGGTCCGTCGGGAGAGTCGGTCACGACCACCAGCTGCCGCGGCACCCCGACGAGACCGGCGGCCGCCCGCAACAGGCTTCCGTGCGCGAAAGGCTGCTCCCGCGCTCGCACGGCGTGCGCGCGCACGATCGACGCCGCAGCTTCGCGATAGCGCTCGCCCGCTCCCAGGAACCAGGCCGAGAGGGCGGCGAGCGCGACGGCCGCCGCATCGGACGGCAGATCGCCGTCGGTCTGATCCGGAGCCGGAGCGATCCCTTGGGCCGCCAGCAGCGGATCGCCACCGACGCCATCGAGTGCGCGATCGAGCAGCTCGCGACCCTGCACGGCCCAGGCCGCCTCACCAGACGCCGCGGCGAGCGCGAACAGACCCCGTGCGAAGAGCGCCAGATCGGATGCCGTCGCCGACGCGGCCGAGGCGTTCCCGTCGAGCGAGGTACGTGCGAGGGCCCCGTCGGGCGCGCGGTTCACGCGCAGGACGAACCCTGCGACCTCAGCCGCATCGTCGATCCATGCCGGTTCTCCGAGCACTGCGCCCGCGCGGGCGATGGCGCCGATCGCGAGCCCGTTCCAGCCTGTGATGACCTTGCCGTCGACCGCCGGAGGCTCGAGGCCGGCACGCTCCGGCACCCCACGCAGGTAGTAGCCGCCCTCGCTGCGCTCGCCGTCGATCCAGGACTCCGAATCCTGCGCGGCGCCGAAGCCGCCGCCGTCGAGCCGGAGCGTCGACAGCAGAAAGCGTGCGATGCCGCGAGCCGTGGCGTCGTCGCCGGCATCGAGGGCGACGTCGAGCAGCTGCGCGTTGTCGGTCAGCATCCGTTCGTAGTGCGGCACCGTCCAGTCGCGCCCGGTCGCATAGCGGAAGAAGCCGCCGTCGTCGTCACGCAGATTCGACCCGGCCATCGCCGCGAGGGCCCGGTCGGCGGACGCCGCGGCCTCCGTCGGCCCGCTGCGCACGACAGGGCTCTGCAGAAAGGACAGCACGGTGGCGACGGGGAACTTCGGTGCGCCGCCGAATCCGCCGAACGAGTGATCCTCCCGAGCGGCGATCGCCTCAGCGGCGGTGACCAGCTCGACGGCGGTCGGCAGGTCGGAGGGCGTGGATGCCGCAGCGCTGGCGAGCGCGTCGGCGACGGCATCCGCCGACTCCTCCGCCTGCGCCCGCCGGAGCGTCCATGCCTCGGTGACCGCGTCGAGCACCTGGCGGAACGAGGGCATCGGCGCATGCGGCTCGGGAGGCCAGTAGGTGCCGGCGTAGAACGTGCGACCGCGCGGCGTCGCGAACACCGTGAGCGGCCAGCCGAGGTTCTGCGTGAACGCCGACGCCGCGGCCATGTACGCCCCGTCGACGTCGGGATGCTCCTCCCGATCGACCTTGACCGCCACGAACCCGCGATTGATCTGCGCCGCCGTCTCGGGGTCGGCGAACGACTCCCGCGCCATCACATGGCACCAGTGACACGTGGAATAGCCGATCGAGATGAGCAGCGGCACGTCGCGGCGCCGCGCTTCGGCGAACGCCTCCGGCCCCCACGGGTGCCAGTCCACGGGGTTGTCGGCGTGCGCCCGCAGGTAGGGGCTGAGCGTATCGGCGAGCCGGTTGGTCATGCCCTCACGCTACGCCGCTGCGCGCGCGCCGGGTCAGCCGGCGAGGAGATCCACGGGCCGGGTGGCGGCATAGCCCACGAGCGGGAGTGCACGCTCTGCGGCCAGTGCGATGCGCGACTGGAGCGCCTCGGAGTCGATCTCGTAGCCCGCGAAATCCGTGTCGCTGGCGTAGACGCCCAGCGGCAGGGTGAGCGCCTGGAAGAAGGCGAACAGCGGCCGCAGCTGATGCTCGATGATGAGCGCGTGCCGCTCCCCTCCGCCGGTCGCGGCCAGCAGCACGGGCTTTCCGACGAGCTCGTACTGTCCGACGAAGTCGAACAGATGCTTGAACAGGCCGGTGAACGAGGCACGGTAGACGGGGCTGCCGACGATGAGGAGGTCGGCCGTCTCGATCGCACGCAGCAGCTCCTCGACCCGGGGCGGCAGCTGATCGCGCCGCAGCGCGCCGGCGAGATCGGGACCGATGTCGGTCAGCTCGATGAGCCGCACCTCGACCTCGGCGCGCTCCGCGATCGCGGACGCGATCGCGCGGACGAGGGCCGTTGTCTTGCTGGGCTCGTGCAGGGAACCCGACACGGCGACGACGCGGTAGGCAACTGTCATGCGGTCGAAGGTACTCGCGACGACGCCCCGTGTCGCGAGGAACGACACGGGGCGTCATGCAGAGAACGAGAAGGACTCAATTCAGGTCGTTGGGGTGCGATCCGACGCGACCGGAGCCGTCGAGCGGATCGAGGGCGTCGATCGCGGCCATCTGCGCCTCGTCGAGCTCGAAGCCGAAGACGTCGATGTTCTCGCGCATGCGCTCGGGACGCACCGACTTCGGGAAGACGATGAACCCCTTCTGCAGGTGCCAGCGCAGCACGGCCTGCGCCGGCGTCACACCGTGCGCTGCCGCGGCGTCGGCGACGGCGGGCGCGGCGAACAGGTCGTACTTGCCCTGACCGAGCGGACCCCACGATTCGATGAGCACCCCGTGGTCGGCGGCCCATTCGGTGATGTCGCGCTGCTGGTACGCGGGGTGCAGCTCGATCTGGTTCACCGCGGGGACCACGCCGGTCTCGGACACGATGCGCTCGATATGGGGCACGAGATGGTTCGACACGCCGATCGACCGGGCGAGGCCGCGCTCGCGGATGGCGATCATCTTCTCCCACGCGTGCACGTAGTTGTCGTTCGCCGGGGTGGGCCAGTGCACGAGGTAGAGGTCGACCGCCTCGAGCCCGAGCTTCTCCAGGCTCTCGTCGATCGCCGCGTCGGGCTCGTCGCCGTCGTGACGGTCGTTCCACAGCTTGGTGGTGATGAAGAGCTCATCACGAGGGATGCCGCTCTTCGCGATCGCGGCACCGACGCCCTCCTCGTTGCGGTAGATGGCGGCCGTGTCGATGTGGCGGTAGCCGGCCTCGAGCGCCTCGGAGACCGCACGCTCGGCCTCGTCGGCCGGCACGAGGAAGACGCCGTAGCCGAGCTGGGGGATGCTGTTGCCGTCGTTCAGTTCGAGAGTGGGGATCGTCATGACTCCAGCCTAGAACCGGGCGGCGACACGAGGGCGCGGCGGCGGCGCGACGCCGGCACCGATCGGCGGAATACGATGGAGGGTCATGTCCTCCCCCGCGATCTCCTATCCTCCCGAGCTGCCCGTCAGCGCCGCACGGGAGGAGATCGCCGATGCGATCCGCGACCATCAGGTCGTCATCGTCGCCGGCGCCACCGGTTCGGGCAAGACCACGCAGCTGCCGAAGATCTGCCTCGAGCTCGGCCGCACGCGCATCGCGCACACACAGCCGCGCAGGCTCGCCGCCCGCACGATCGCCGAGCGCGTCGCCGAGGAACTCCGGGTCGAGCTCGGCGGACTCGTCGGCTACAAGGTGCGCTTCACCGACCAGGTCTCCGATGCCACGCGCATCGCGCTCATGACCGACGGCATCCTGCTCAACGAGATCCACCGCGACCGCCTGCTGCGCCGCTACGACACGATCATCATCGACGAGGCCCACGAGCGCTCCCTCAACGTCGACTTCCTCCTCGGCTACCTTCGCCGCATCCTGCCGGAGCGGCCCGATCTCAAGGTGATCATCACCTCGGCGACCATCGACCCGGAGAGCTTCGCGCGCCACTTCGCGGATGCCGCGGGCGAGCCGGCGCCGATCATCGAGGTCTCCGGCCGCACGTTCCCCGTCGAGATCCGCTATCGCCCGCGCACCGACGAGAGCGAGGAGGAGGACGAGGTCGCCGAGATCGTCGCGGCCCTGCGCGAGCTCGACCGCGAAGCACCCGGAGACGTGCTCGTGTTCCTCCCCGGTGAGGCCGAGATCCGCGACGCCGCGGATGCCGTGAGGAGCGCGTACCGCTCGCAGACCGCGCCCGTCGAGGTGCTGCCGCTGTACGGGCGCCTTTCCGCCGCCGAGCAGCACCGCGTGTTCGAACGCTCCACGGTCGCAGGGCTCCGGCGGCGCGTGGTGCTCGCGACCAACGTGGCCGAGACGAGCCTCACGGTGCCGGGCATCAAGTACGTCATCGACACGGGCACCGCGCGCATCTCGCGCTACAGCACGAGGTCGAAGGTGCAGCGTCTCCCCATCGAACCGGTGTCGCAGGCCTCCGCGAATCAGCGGTCGGGCCGTGCCGGCCGCACGAGCGACGGGATCGCCATCCGCCTGTACGGAGAAGACGACTTCGAGAAGCGGCCCGAGTTCACCGAGCCGGAGATCCTGCGCACCTCGCTCGCCTCCGTCGTGCTGCAGATGCTGTCTCTCGGGTTCGGCGACATCACGGAGTTCCCGTTCCTCACCCCTCCCGACTCGCGCGGCGTGAAGGCGGCGTTCGACCTGCTCACCGAGCTCGGCGCGGTGTCGGACGGACGACTGACCCGCGTCGGTCGCGAGCTGGCGCGGATGCCGATGGATCCGCGACTGGCGCGGATGCTCGTGGAGGCGCGACGCACTGGGGTGGTCCCGCAGGTGCTCCCCATCGTGGCGGGGCTCTCGATCCAGGACGTGCGCGAGCGTCCCTCGGCCGACGCGCCGCAGGCGGTGCGGGACGAGGCGGATCGCCTGCACGCCCGCTTCGCGGATCCCACGAGCGACTTCCTCGCCCTGCTGAACCTGTGGAACCACCTGCGCCGGCAGCAGCGTGAGCTCGGCTCCAGCGCCTTCCGGCGGATGTGCCGCACCGAGCACCTCAACTACGTGCGGGTGCGGGAGTGGTTCGACGTGCACCGCCAGTTGCGCACGCTCGTGCGCGAGGGCGGCGAGCCCGCCTCCGACAGCGCCGCGGCCGACCCCGACGCGATCCACCGGGCGATCCTGGCAGGACTCCTCTCGCAGATCGGCATCCTCGACGAGCGGACCGCCGCGAAGGGCCAGAACAAGACGGCGTCGAAGGAGCAGAAGCGCCGGATGGCGGAGTACCGCGGCGCCCGCGGCATCCGCTTCTCGATCTTCCCCGGCTCCGGCCTGCGCAAGAAGAGCCCGAACGCGGTGATGGCGGCCGAGATCGTCGAGACCTCGCGCACGTTCGCCCGCACGGTCGCCGCGATCGATCCGGCCTGGGCCGAGGCGCTGGCCGGAGACCTCGCCAAGCGGCAGATCAGCGAGCCGCACTGGTCGAAGGACGCGGGCGCAGCGATCGCGTACGAGAAGGTCACGCTGTTCGGCGTCGAGATCGTCGCGCGCCGTCGCGTGCAGTTCGCCCGCGTCGACAGGGCGGCATCGCGCGAGCTCTTCGTGCGGCACGCCCTCGTGGAGGGCGAGTGGGACCCGTCGCGTCTCGACAAGCGCGTCAGCGCGTTCTGGCGCAGCAACGCGGAGCTCCGCCGCAGGCTGGAGAAGCTCGAGGATCGCGAGCGGCGCCGCGACATCCTCGCCGGCGACGAGGAGGTGTTCCGCTTCTACGACGAGCGCATCCCCGCCGAGGTGTTCGACGTGCGATCCTTCGAGAAGTGGTGGCGAGAGGCGCTCGCGACAACGCCGAAGCTGCTCACGATGCGGGAGTCCGACCTCGTCGACGACGACAGCCGCGCCGATCAGAGCGAGTTCCCCACCCGCTGGACGCAGGGTGACCAGGTGCTCGGGCTCGCATACCGGTTCGAGCCGGGTGCGCCCGACGACGGGGTGAGCGTGGTCGTGCCGCTCGCGCTGCTCGCCCAGCTCGACGACACCGGCTTCGACTGGCAGGTGCCCGGCCTGCGCGACGAGCTGATCACCGCGCTGCTGCGCTCGCTCCCCAAGGCGATCCGGCGACATGTCGTCCCTGCGGCGGACTGGGCGGAGAGGTTCAGCGCCGAGCTCGCCGGAGCGGGCCCGGAGTCGCACGGCGGACGCCCTGACCGCACGCTCGCGCAGGCGCTCGCCCGACTCATCCAGCCGCTGGCGAACCAGCCCGTCTCGGCATCCGACTTCGACCTCGCACGGGTCCCGGCCCACCTGCGCATGAACTTCCGCGCCGTCGACGAACGCGGGCGCGTCGTCGGGTCGAGTCGAGATCTCCCCGACCTGCAGTCGAGGCTGTCCGACCGCGCGCGCAGCAGCGTCGCGCGATCGGTGAGCGCGTCACGTTCCGAGGCGCCGAGTCGCGTCGCCGCGGCATCCGCCCAGGGCACCGTCGAGCGCACGGGGCTCACCGCCTGGACGTTCGGCGACCTGCCCGAGGTGCTCGACACCCGCGTCGCCGGCGGTGTCGTGCGCGGCTACCCCGCCATCGTGGACGAGGGGAAGAGCGTGGCGGTTCGGGTGGAGGCGACGGCGGATGCCGCTGCCGCTGCCACCCGCGACGGCGTGCTGCGTCTCGTGCTGCTGACCGTGCCGTCGCCGTCGTCGTACGTGCAGGAGCACCTGACCGCGCAGGAGAAGCTCGCGCTGGCGGCGTCGCCGTACCAGAACGCGGCCGCGCTCATCGAGGACTGCCGAGCCGCGGTGGCGCGCAGCGTGATCGAGCGGACGCTGCCGGGCGGGGTCGTGCGCACGGAGGCGGAGTTCACGCGGGTCCGCGACGCGGTGTCGTCGTCGCTCGTCGACGAGCTGTTCGCGTGCGTCTCGCTCGTCGCCCGCATCCTCACCGCGGCGCGCGAGGTCGAACGCGGCATCAAGTCGCAGAACTCGCTCGCCCTGCTCGGCCCGCTCGGCGACATCCGCGGACAGCTGAGCGGACTCCTGCATCCGGGGTTCGTGTCGGCGGCGGGCGTCGACCGCCTCGCGCACTTCCCCCGTTACCTCGCCGGCATGCTCGAGCGCCTGAAGACCCTCGCGAACGAGCCGGGCAAGGACCGTTCGCGCATGAGCGAATACGAACGCGCGGCGGCGGCGTTCGAGGAGGCCGGCGGAGTGATCCCCCTTCCCCGTGACGCCGCGCGGAATCTCGTGGAGACGAGGTGGCTGCTGGAGGAGTACCGCGTCAGCGTCTTCGCCCAGCGGCTCGGCACGGCACAGCCGGTGTCGCCGCAGCGCATCGCCAAGGCGCTCGCCGCGAGCTGAGCCGGCGCGGGCAGGCGCGGGTAGCCTGAAGGGCATGGCCCACGCGATCGTGTATACCGAGTTCGGAACCCCTGATGTGCTGCACCTGGTCGAGGTGCCCGACCCGATGGCGGGCCGCGGCGAGGTGGTCGTGCGCATCGAGGCGGCAGGAGTCAATCCCATCGATGCGAAGCTGCGCGGCGCTGTGCGCCCGTCGCCGCCCATCACCGAGCCGCGTGCCGTCGGGTTCGACGGCGCGGGCGTCATCGAGGCGCTGGGCGATGGCGTCGAGGGCTTCGCGGTCGGCGACAGGGTCGCGATCCGCGACACGCTCGGCACGTACGCATCGGCGCTCGCGGTTCCGGCGGCGAACATCGCGCCTATCCCCGATGGCGTCACCGCAGCCGAGGCAGCGGGCATCGGCATCCCCGCCGGCACCGCGTACCAGGCGCTGAAGTCCCTCGGAGTCGCCGCAGGCGACGTCCTGCTCGTTCACGCGGGCTCCGGCGCCGTCGGGCAGGCCGCCGTGCAGTTCGCCGTGGCGTGGGGCGCGACGGTCGTGGCGACCGCCAGCCCTGAACGCCACGACCAGCTGCGCGAGCTGGGCGCGATCCCTGTCGCCTACGGCGACGGTCTGCTCGACCGGGTCCGCGAGGCGGCGCCCGACGGCGTGACGGTCGTGCTGGACTGCGCCGGCACCGACGAGGCCATCCAGACCTCCCTCGCCCTCGTCGAAGACCGCGACCGCATCGCCACGATCGTGCGCGGACCGGATGCCGCGTCGTTCGGCATCCGCGCGTTCTCCGGCGGCTCGCCCGTGCCGCTCACGGAACAGGAGCAGGCATGGCGTGCCGAGGCGCTCCCCGTCACGATCGGCCTGATCGAGGCCGGAGCGTTCACGATCGAGCTCGGGCCGGAGCTTCCGCTCGCCGATGCGGCGCGCGCCCACGAACTCGTCGAGGCGCACGCCGCAGACGGCAAGATCGTCCTGATCCCCTGAGCCGTGCTCAGGCGACCCGTTCCTCGCTCTCGGCCGCTCTCGCCTCGTCACGCGCCTGCGCCCCGGCGCGGAGGGCCGGGATGAGCTCCTCGCCCCATTCCCGCACGTCGTCGAGCGGGTCGAATCCGCGGATGAGGAACCGGGTCACGCCGAGGTCGTAGTACTTCAGCAGCGCCTCGGCGACCTGCTCGGGCGTGCCGACGGGCGCCGTCGAGTTGCCAGACGGACCGGTGAGCCGGGTGATGCCCAGCCACAGCCGCTCGTCGTGCACATCGCCGCGCTTGGCGTGCTCCTGCAGTCGGTCGGCGGAGACGGAGTTCTGCTCCCGCTGCAGCGGCCGCGCGAACGACAGCGTGTCCCCGGAGTCGCGCGCCGCGATGCGCGCCTCCGCCTCGGCGTAGATGCGCGCGGCCTTCGCCCAGGCCTCCTCTTCGGTCGGGGCGACGATCGGCCGCGTCGAGAGGCTGAACTCCACGGTGCGACCGGCCTTCGCCGCCGCTGCCCTGATCGTGCGGATGTGCTCGGCGACGTCGGCGAGCGGCTCGCCGAAGAGCATGTACACGTCGGCGCCGGCGGCTCCGACCTCGACGGCCCCGTCGGAGAGGCCTCCGAAGAAGATCGGGATGCCGGCGTCGGTCGCGGGCTTCACGGCCGAGAAGGCGCCCTCGACGCGGTAGAAGTCGCCCTCGTAGTCGAAGGGATCGGCCGAGGTGAGGGTGCGCCGCAGCACCTCGATGAACTCGCCCGTACGGCGGTAGCGGTCGGCCTTCTCGCTGAAGTCACCGTCACGGCGCTGGTCGGCCTCGCTCCCGCCCGTGATGTGGTGGATCGCGACGCGCCCGCCCCCGGTGAGGTGGTCGAGCGTGGCGAGCTTGCGTGCGACGACGGTCGGCGCCACGAAGCCCGGCCGGTGGGCGATCAGCACCTTCAGCCGCTCCGTGGCGTGCAGGGCGGCGGATGCCACGGCGAAGCCGTCGGGCGAGCTGGCGCTGTAGCCGATGAGCACGCGGTCGAACCCCGCCTCTTCGTGCGCACGTGAGAACTCGCGCACGTAGTCGGGGTCGACGACGGGGCCGGTGACGGCGAGGGATTCCGACCCGGGGGTGGTGGCGATCATTCCGAGCAGTTCGATGGGCATGGTTCAGCTCCTGACGGGGACGGGCAGCGGACGGTTGGCGGTCGGGGTGTGGATGAGGGGGACGGAGTCGATGAGCAGGCGCGTGTACGGATGCTCGGGGCGGGCGATGACGCGCCGCGTGGGGCCGTCTTCGACGATGCGGCCGCGGTCGAGCACGACCAGCCGGTCGCTCATGGCGGCGGGCGACCCGATGTCGTGCGAGATGACGAGCATCGCCAGGTCGCTGCCCCGCGTGTCGCGCAGGGCGATGAGGGCGCGGACGACGCGGTCGCGGCTCGCGGCGTCGAGGGCGCTCACCGGCTCGTCGAGCACGAGCAGGCGCGGCTCGACGACGAGCGCGCGGGCGATCGCGGCGCGCTGCCGCTGGCCGCCGGACAGCCCCGACGGCAGGCGCGAGAGGAGATCCTCGTCGAGCCCCACCGCCTCGAGGGCCGCCGTGCGCCGGCGCTGGACCTCGCCGGCCGGCACCCGCGCGATGCGCAGGCCTTCGACGATCGACTCGGCCACGCGCACGGCGGGGTCGAGCGAACGCAACGGATCCTGGAACACGTACTGCACCGCGCCCGAGCGGCGCCAGGCGCGCAACTGCGATCCGCGCAGCCGGGTCACATCGCGGCCGTCGACCAGGATGCGCGACTCCGGCGCGGCGTCGACCGCACGCAGCACCGCCCTGGCGAGCGTGGTCTTGCCCGAGCCCGATTCCCCGACGACGCCGACGACCTCGCCGGGGCGCACGCGCAGGGAGACGGCGTCGAGCACGCGCACACGGCCGTAGTCGACCGACAGCGCGTCGAGTTCGAGCATCGTGGCGCTCATGCGAGGAACCTCTCCAGTCCGTAGGCGGCGTGCGCGCGGAGCAGCTCCCGCGTGTACGGGTGACCCGGCGCGCGCAGCACGCGCGAGGTCGCCCCCGCTTCGACGACGCGGCCGTCGCGGAACACCTGCACCCGCTCGCACACCTGCGCCACCACGGCGAGGTCGTGCGACACGAGCACGAGGGCGAGGCCGCGCTCGGCCCGCAGGCGCCCCAGCAGATCGAGCAGCTCGGCCTGCACAGTGACGTCGAGGGCGGTCGTCGCCTCGTCGGCGATGAGCACCGCGGGGTCGGCGGCGAGCGCCATCGCGATGAGCACCCGCTGCAGCATCCCGCCCGACAGGTGAGCGACCCGCTGACGGAGCACGAGATCGACACGGCGGATGCCGAGGTCGTCGAGCAGCTCCCGCGCACGCTCCCTGGCCTGCCGCCGTGGCACGCGCGCGGTCACCCGCAGGGTCTCCTCCAGCTGCACGCCGATCGGCATCGCGGGGTTGAGGTACGAGGCGGGGTCCTGGAACACCGCGCCGATGCGCGTGCCCCGCACGCCCCGCCATTCGCGCTCGCCGGCGCCGGTCAGGTCGACACCGTCGACGCGCACGGTGCCGCCGGTCACCGAGAGGCCGGGCGGAAGGATGCCGAGCAGGGCACGGCAGGTGAGCGTCTTGCCGCTGCCCGACTCCCCGACGATGCCGAGCGCCTCCCCCGGGCGCACCGACACCGACACCCCGTGCACGAGCACGGAGCCGTCGGACGCGGCGATCACGAGGTCAGACGCCTCGACGGCCGCAGGCCGGACGAGCGAGCCCTCGTCGAAGGAGGGACCGAGGGCGGTCCCTCCGTGCGGGGCCGCCGACACGGCATCCGCCGTCGGAGCGGGAGCGGTGATCTGCGAGAGCTCAGACACGGACGGCCTCCTTCCGCCGGGCCGGGGCGGCGGCGCCGAGCACGTCACGCGCGGCGTCGGCCACCACGTTCAGCGCGCCGACCGTCACGACGATCGCCAGGGCCGGTGCGAGCGGCCCCCACGGTCGCTGCCCGAGGTACCCGAGGTCGCTGGAGAGCATGCCGCCCCACGTGGGAGCAGGCGGCTGCACCCCGATGCCGAGGAACGTCAGAGAGGCGACGGCGAGCAGTGCACCGCCGAGCGCCGACACGGCGGCCACGAAGAGGTTGGGGGCGACCTGCCTCCAGACGTGCCGGCTGAGCACCCACCACGCCGAGGCGCCGAGGTACGTCGCCGCGTCGATGTAGGGACTGTCGCGCACCCGCAGCGTCGCGGCGCGCGCGATGCGGAAGAAGCCGGGGGCCACGAGGATGCCGATCGCCAGGGTCGCCTGCGGGAGCCCGTTGCCGAGAAGGGCGGCGAACACGATCGCAAAAAGGATGAAGGGCAGGGCGAGCAGCGCGTCGACCACGCGCAACGCCAGCCACTCGCCGACCCGCGGGACGAATGCGCTGAGCGCACCCGGCAGCGCGCCGAGCACGAGCCCGATCGCCGCGGCGGCGAGCGCGCTCAGCAGCGACGCGGGGGCGCCGGCGAAGAGCCGAGAGAGCACGTCCCTGCCGAGGTAGTCCGTGCCGAGGAGGTGGGCCCACGAGGGCTCCTGCAATGCGGACGCGGCATCCTGCGCCAGCGGATCCTGCGGGGCGATGGCGGGTCCTGCGACGGCGAGCGTCGCCACCGCGAGGAGGATCAGCAGGGCGAGGCGCACCGTCCATCCGCTGCGCCAGAGCCGGGAGACGGGGTTCATGCGGCGCTCCTCTCGGTGCCGCCCGCGCGGGAGATCACGACGTTGAGCACTGCGCCGACGGCCACGATGACGGCGATCGTCACCAGCAGCACCCCCTGCACGACCGGCACGTCGCCCTGCAGCGCCGACCGGTTCGCGAGCTGGCCGAGGCCCGGCATCCCGAAGATGACCTCCGTGATGACCGCGCCGCCGACCAGCCGCGGCGCATGCACTCCGAGGGTCGACAGCGCGGGCCCCGAGGCGATGGGCAGCGCATGGCGGACCACGATGCGAGCCGGGCCGAGGCCGTGCACCCTCGCGCCGACGATGAAGTTCTCACCCAGGGTGCCGACGAGCGAGGTGCGCAGCTGGCGGGCGATGTCGGCGCCGGCGTCAAGGCTCAGCGCCGCCGACGGGAGCACGAGGCACAGCAGCCACGCCCCGACGCCCTTGTCCGGCGGGGTGTAGCCGGCGACGGGGAACAACGGGATCGCATAGGCGAAGAGCAGGATGAGCCCGATCGCCGCGACGAAGGCGGGCACGGTCGCGGCCACGGTGCTGAGGAGCGTGATGAGGCGGTCGACCACTCCCCCGCGGGTCACCGCCGCGAGCACGCCGCCGGCGAACCCGCCGACGAGCGCGATGATCGTCGCCCCCGCGGCGATCGACAGGCTCACCGGGAACGCCTGGGCGATGCTGTCCGCAACCGGGATGCCGGTGAACCACGAGGTGCCGAGCTGACCCGTGACGGCACCAGCGATCCAATCGAGGTAGCGCACGAGGAACGGCCGGTCGAGGCCGAACTGGTGGTTGAGGCGGTCGACGTCGGCCTGCGTCGCCACCTCGCCGAGGGCGACGGCGGCCGGGTTGGACCCGCTCGCCGCCCCCAGCGCGAAGGTCGCGAACGTCGCGAGGAGGAAGACCGCGACCGCCGTCGCCAGGGTCGCCAGCACGGTGCGCAGCACGGGCACCGCGCTGCGCACCCGGGGTTCCGCGCCGATCGCGGGCGCGGGCGGCGCCTCGGCGGTCACGATCGTCATGTCGGATCAGCCCTCGACCTTGACGTCTTCCCAGCGCTGCACGTCGAGCCAGTGGCGGATGCCGGTGACGTGCGCGGGGTGGACGAGGATGCGCGGCCAGCTGAAGAGGAAGGTGTTGGGCTGCAGCCGTACTCCGACCTCCACGGCGTTCTGGATCTTCTCGGCGTAGTCGGCGGCATCCGTCGGTGTGGCCCGCGCCTCGTCGATGGCCGCGGTGAGCTCGGGCGGGGTCTGCCTGCCGAGGTTCATCAGCCCCTCCTCTCCGTAGAGCACCTCCAGCCCCTGCAGCGGCGACTGGCGGCCCGAGTAGCTGTCGAGCACGAACGGCAGGGTGCGCTGCACGTAGTTCTGGGCGACGGCGGCGGAGGGGAGCACATTGAGGGTGACGTCGATGCCGGCCTTCGCCCACTGCGCCTGCAGCACCTCGGCGAGCGCCGTGTCGTCTTCGGTGAGCGAGAGCGTGAGCTCGATGCCGTCGGGGTGACCGGCGTCGGCGAGCAGCTTCTTCGCGGCGTCGATGTCGTAGGGGTAGAGGTCGTCGAGCTCGGGGCTGTGCGCGACGTACCCCTCGGGGAAGGGCTGCCAGTTGGGGGTGCCCTGCCCGAAGTACGCCGCGTCCACGAGCGCCTGGCGGTCGGTCGCGTGGCTGATCGCCTGCAGCACGCGCTGGTCGTCGAACGGCGCCACCGTGCCGTTGACGTCGAGGGCGCGCACGGTGAGCGCCTTGATGGTCTCGACCTCGAGACCAGCCGACTCGGCCTGCGACACCTGAGAGGGCGGGACGATGGCCACATCCCACTGTCCGGAGCCGACGCCGGCGACGACCGTGGCGGGGTCCGTCACTGGCACGATCGAGAAGTCGTCGATGAAGATGTGGTCCGCGTTCCAGTAGTCCTCGTTCTTCTCGAGGTCTGCTCGGGCGTTGGGGACGTACTCGGTGAGGGTGAAGGGCCCGGAACCCTCCGGCTGGGTGGCGAGCGAGGCGACGTCGTCGAACGCGGCAGGGTTGACGATGAAGCCCGTCTTGCCCGCGAAGAGGTACGGCACCTGGTAGTCGGCCTGGTCGAGATGCACCGTCACGGTGTGCTCGTCGTCGACGTCGACGCCGACCACGATGCGCAGCTGACCGGCGAGCGTGGAGTTCTCCTGGTCTCTGCCCCGTTCGAGGTTCTGCTTGACGGCATCCGCGGTCACCGGCGTCCCGTCGCTGAAGACGGCGTCCTCGCGCAGGTGGAAGGTGACCGCCGTGCCGTCGTCGGAGTAGTCCCAGCTCTCCGCGAGTCCCGGCACGACCTCGCCGTCGGGGTCGAGCTGGGTGAGTCCGTCGTAGACGAGGGCGAGAGCGTGCGTGTCCCATCCGGCCGTGGACGTGACCGGGTCCCAGCTGGTGGGGAGCGCCCACCCCCAGGTGAGGGAGGTGGAGGATGCGGCGCCGGTGGGCGCGGGAGAGGAGCCGGCGCATCCGGCGAGGGCGAGGGCGGCGGCGGCCGCGGAGGCGGCGAGCAGGGAGAGGCGGGATCGGGGCGACATGCAAGCGAAGCTAGGAGGTGCGCACGGCACGCACAATCGGCGCGAAGCGGAGCGACATGGGGTGCAACAGTTCGACACATGCCCGTGGGTGCGGGGGCACGACAACAAGATGGACGCATGACCACGCCCCCCTCCCCTGTCGTCTGGACACCCGCCGGTCGCGTGCGCGGCACGCTGGCCGTCATCGGCGGGGGCGGCGAGCGCGCCGCGGTGTACGAGCGGTTCGGCCGCCGGCTCAGCGCCGACGGATACGCCGTCGGCGTCTTCGAGTCGGATGCCGAGGCCGCCGCCGTGTGGCTCGAGCGAGCGGACGACGCGCCGCGGGTGCTCGTGGGCTCCGACTCGGGCGCCGCGTCGGTACTGCGGCTGCTCGCGCGCGGCGCGGTGGCCGAGGGCGGCATCGTCGCGGGCGCGCTCGTCGACGCCGAGGGCGCGCAGCCCGCCGACGAGGAGCGCACCGCGTGCCCGCTGCACCTCGGAGTGCTCGCCGACGCGGATTCCCGCACGGCGGTCGTCCCGGCCGAGCCGCTGCCTCCCGCCGCCGATCTCGCAGCGATCGCCGTGCCCGTGCTCGCCGTCCACGGCGGTGCCGACCCGGTGTCGGCCGTCGACGCCGCGGCGGCGGCCCTGCGCGCGGTTCCCGATCTCGAGTTCGTCGAGACCGTCGGCGGCCTCCATGACGCCCTCAACGACCAGTCCCACCGCAGTGTGGCGGCGCGCGTCGTGCTGTGGCTGGAGCGCCTGCGCGGCGGAGACGTGCACGCGCCCGTCGTGCGCACGCTCGCTCCCGTCGAGGCGGGCCGCGCATGACCGGGTTCGCGACGCGCCAGGTGCAGGCCGGGTACGTCGCCGGCGTCGCCCAGAACAGTGCCGTCGCACCGATCCATCAGACCGCCGCGTACGAGTTCGGCTCGCTTGCCGAGGCCGCCGACCTGTTCGCGCTGCGCGCGACCGGCAACCTGTACAGCCGCAACGCCGGCCCGACCCAGCAGGTCCTCGAGGAGCGCGTCGCCGCGCTCGAGGGCGGAGCATCCGCCGCGGCCGTCGCCTCCGGCCAGGCCGCCGTGGCCGTGACCCTGCTCGCGCTGGCGGGGCGCGGCGGCCACATCGTCGCCGCGGACCGCCTCTACGGCGGCACCGTCGACCTGCTGCAGGAGACCTTCGACGACTTCGGCATCCCCGTGACCTTCGTCGATCAGGACGATCTCGATGCGTGGCGCGCCGCGATCCGGCCGGAGACCCGCGCGCTGTTCGCGGAGTCGATCGCCAACCCCATCGCCCAGGTGCTCGACATCCGCGCCGTCGCCGACATCGCCCACGACGCGGGCGTACCGCTCGTCATCGACAACACGGTGGGCACGCCGCACCTCATCCGCCCCGGCGAGCACGGAGCGGACTTCGTCGTGCACTCGGCCACCAAGTTCCTCAGCGGCCACGGCACGTCGCTCGGCGGCGTGGTGGTCGATCAGGGCACGTTCGACGCGAGCGCCGAGCCCGGCGGCTGGCCGCAGTTCACGGAGCCGTACGCGCGCGTGGGCGACTTCGCGCTGTGGGACAGGTTCGGCGCCGGCCAGGCTTTCGCCGCCCTCGTGAAGTCGAAGTACGTGCACGACCTCGGCCCGTCGCTGTCGCCGTTCAACGCATGGCAGATCCTGCAGGGCATCGAGACCCTCGACCTGCGCGTCTCCCGGCAGAGCGCGACCGCGCTCGCGCTCGCGCAGCACCTGCAGGGCCATCCGCTCGTCTCGGCGGTGCACCACCCCGGTCTCGCCGACAACCGGTGGCACGCTCTGGCCGAGCGCTACCTGCCCCGCGGCGGCCCTTCGGTGTTCTCGTTCGATCTGGCGATCCCCGATGACGGGCAGACGCAGGAGCGGGTCGCCAGGGTGGTCGACGGCCTCAGGGTGATCCGCCTGGTCGCGAACATCGGGGACGCCCGCAGCCTCGTCGCGCATCCCGCCTCGATGACCCATTCCCACCTCTCACCGCAGCAGCGAGCCGCTGCGGGCATCTCTCGCTCGACTATCCGTCTGTCGGCGGGCCTCGAAGACCCGGCCGACCTCATCGCCGACCTCGACGAGGCGCTCGCACTCGTCTGAACACGGGAGAACCATGGCAATCGATCTCGGCTACTGGACGCCGGTCTACGGAGGGTTCCTCCGCAACGTCACCGATGAGGGGCGCATGGCCGCCACCTGGGAGTACATCCGCGAGGTCTCGGTGAAGGCCGACCGGCTCGGATTCCACACCACGCTGGTGCCCGAACTGTACCTGAACGACCGCAAGGGCACAGACGCCCCGAGCCTGGAGGCCTGGTCCCTGTCCGCGGCGATCCTCGCCGTCACCGAGCACCTGCGGGTGATGACGGCGGTGCGGCGCGGATTCCACCTGCCGGCGGTGCTGGCGAAGACGGTGGGCACGCTCGACAGCATCGCCCCTGGGCGCGTCGCGCTGAACGTCGTCGCCGCGTGGTGGGCCGAAGAGGCGCGCCAGTTCGGCGGACGGTTCACCACGCACGACGAGCGCTACGTGCAGGCCCACGAGTTCGTCTCGGTGCTGAACGGTCTGTGGGAGCGCACCCCGTTCGCCTTCCAGGGCTCCCACTACGAGCTCGAGGGCACGATCGTCGAGCCGAAGCCGTCGCGGCACCCGGTGATCTTCGCCGGTGGCGAGAGCGAGGCGGGCAGGGAGTCGATCGCGAGCTTCGCCGACGCCTACGTCATGCACGGCGGCACGCTCGACGAGGTGCGGTCGAACGTGCGCGACATGAACGCACGGTCGGAGCGGCTGCACGGGCGCCCGATCGCCGAGTTCGGCATGCCCGCGTACGTCATCGTGCGCGACACCGAAGCCGAGGCGCGGCGTGAGCTCGACCGCATCACCACTGTCGACCCGTCCTCGCCCGGCTACGCCTCCTTCGAGGAGTTCCAGCGCAACTCCCGGCTGTCGCTGGAGCTCACCCGCCGCGAGTACTCGGTGGGAACGCGCGGTCTGCGCCCCGACCTCGTCGGCACGCCCGAACAGGTCGCGGAGCGGATCCACGCATATGCGGATGCCGGAATCACGCTGCTGCTCATCCAGGCGTCACCGCTCGACGAGGAGCTCGACCGGATCGCCGAGCAGGTGTTCCCCTTGGTCCCCCAGCGCGCGCTGGAGGTCCGCGTCTGATCGCAGCGTCTACGCTGAGACCATGACTGGACTTCGTTGGGGAATCCTCGCGACCGGCGGCATCGCCGGCGCCTTCGCATCCGACCTCCGCACGGCGGGCCTCGACCTCGTGGCCGTCGGCTCACGGTCGCAGGAGTCGGCCGACTCGTTCGCCGCACGCTTCGACATCCCGCGGGCCCACGCGACATACGACGACCTCGTCGCAGACCCCGAGGTCGACATCGTCTACGTCTCCACACCGCACCCCATGCACCACGCCAACGCCCGCCTGGCGCTCGAGGCAGGCAAGCACGTGCTCGTCGAGAAGGCCTTCACGCTCAACCGGGCCGAGGCCGAAGACCTGCGCGCGCTCGGCGCCGAGCGCGGCCTCCTCGTGATGGAGGCCATGTGGACCCGGTACCTTCCCCACATGGCGCGCATCCGCGAGATCATCGCAGCGGGCACGCTCGGCGAGATCAGGGCGGTGTCGGCCGATCACACCCAGCTCCTCCCGTCCGATCCGTCCCATCGCCTCAACGCCCTCGAACTCGGCGGCGGCGCCCTTCTCGACCTGGGCATCTACCCGGTCTCGTTCATCTGGGACGTTCTCGGAGCGCCGACCAGCGTGCACGCCGTCGGACGCCTCGTCGAGACCGGCGCCGACGCCGAGGTGGCGACGATCATGACGCACGAGGGCGGCGCCGTCTCGACGAGCCTGTCGTCCTCGCGAGCCGCGGGCCCCAACACGGCGACCGTCATCGGCACGGCAGCGCGGATCGAGATCGACCGGGTCTGGTACACCCCCACGTCGTTCCGCGTGATCCTGCCGGACGGCACGGTGCAGGAGGAGTACGTGTCGGAGGTGGCGGGACGCGGCATGCAGTACCAGGCCATCGCCGCCGAGCGCTACGTGACCGACGGGACGCTCGACTCCGATCTGCTGCCGGCCGCGGAGAGCGTCGCCATCATGGGCACGCTCGACGAGATCCGCTCCCAGATCGGCGTCCGATACCCCCGCGAGGAGGCGACGCATGGCTGAGTCGCCCGACGCGCGCGTCGCGGTCTACCTCGACTTCGACAACATCGTCATCTCCTGGTATGACCGCGTCCACGGCCGCAACTCATACGGCAAGGACCGCCAGCGCATCACCGAGAATCCCAACGACCCCGAGGTCGCCGAGCGCCTCAAGGCGGCGATGATCGAGGTCGGCGCGATCATCGACTACGCCGCGTCGTTCGGAACCCTCGTGCTCACGCGCGCCTACGCGGACTGGTCCTCGCCCGTGAACGCCGAGTACCGGTCGCAGCTCGTCGCGCGCGCCGTCGATCTCGTGCAGCTGTTCCCCGCCGCGGCCTATGCCAAGAACGGGGCCGACATCCGGCTGGCCGTCGACGCGGTCGAGGACATGTTCCGCCTCCCCGACCTCACCCACGTCGTGATCGTCGCGGGCGACAGCGACTACGTCCCGCTGGCGCAGCGCTGCAAGCGCCTCGGTCGATACGTCATCGGCGTGGGGGTGTCGGGGTCGACGGCCAAGTCGCTCGCGGCGGCGTGCGACGAGTTCGAGTCCTACGACTCCCTGCCCGGCGTGGTGCGGCCGGCCAAGGCGACCGCCGCCGCGAGCGAGGCCGATGCCGTGACGCAGAAGGCGAAGGCGAAGCCCGGCACGCGGGCGTCGAAGGCCAAGCCGCAGAAGGTCGACGAGCAGCAGGAGGCGACGGAGCTGCTGGAGCGGGCGCTGCGCCTGGGGCACGACAAGGCGGACGCGGACGAGTGGCTGCACAGCTCGGCCGTGAAGACCCACATGCGACGCATGGACCCGTCGTTCAGCGAGAAGGCTCTCGGCTACCGCTCGTTCTCCGACTTCCTCAAGTCCCGCGACGACATCGCCGAGCTCGAGGAGACAGGGCACGAGCGCCTGGTCAGGCTCCGCGAGCCCGCGGCCTGACCAGGCGCTCCGCCGTCACAGCGTCACAGCGTCACAGCGTCGCGGCGAACGGGTCGAACGACGCGTCGATCGCGCCGACCTCGCCGAGCGTGCTCTCCACGGGCACGAAGGTGCGGGACTCCGCAGCCTCTTCGATGGCGAGCAGGGTGTCGAGCACGTGGTAGCCGAACTCGCCCGTGGCCACGTGCGAACGCCCGGCGGCGATCGAGCGCGCCATGTCCAGCAATCCGAGCCCGCGACCCGACAGGATGCCCTCCTGGGCGACCTCGACGACCTCCTGCTCGATCGGCTCCGGCGGCACGAACATCCGGGTGAGGGGACGCGTGATCGTGATGGGGCCGCCGAAGGTGTTCGGGTCGGGGATGACGATCGTGCCCTCGGTGCCCGTGATCTCGACCACACCCTGGCGGAGCAGCGGCGAGTCCGTGCTGTACAGGCTCTGCGCCTGCCCGCCGTTCTCGAAGTCCATGAGCACGCTGAGGGTGGAGGGGATCTCGACGGGGAACTCCTGCCCCGCGAGCTCGCCGACCTGCACCCGGCGCGTCGGCGCGCCCTGCAGTCCGAGGGCGGCGACGGCCGCGACGGGGCCGAACACGTGCACGAGCGCCGACACGTAGTACGGCCCCATGTCCAGCAGCGGCCCTGCTCCCTTGGCATAGA
Source organism: Microbacterium sp. XT11 (assembly GCF_001513675.1). Taxonomy (NCBI): domain Bacteria; kingdom Bacillati; phylum Actinomycetota; class Actinomycetes; order Micrococcales; family Microbacteriaceae; genus Microbacterium; species Microbacterium sp. XT11. The sequence goes on from NZ_CP013859.1 coordinate 3,356,168, forward strand.
GGAAGGCGGGGTTGGGGTGGAAGACCTCCGGCCCCTGCCACTGGAAGGTCGTCTGGGCGAAGAGCGGTCGGCCGATGTCGCCCCGCGCGATCGCGCGCTTCGCGGTCTGCACCCCCGGCCCGAGCACGGTGTCGGGGGCGACGCCGACGCGCAGTCCGGCGGCATCCGCCTTCTCCAGCAGCCTCCGCGCCTCCTCACGGCCGACTCCGATGGGCTTCTCGGTCCACACGTGCTTGCCCGCGGCGATGATCGCCTCCGAGACCTCGACGTGCGCGGCGGGGATGGTGAGGTTCACGACGATGTCGATCTCGGGGTCGTCGAGCACCGCGTCGACCGCGCCCGCCCGCGGCACCCCGTATCGGTCGGCCTGTGCTCGAGCCCGCTCCTCCACCAGGTCGCCGATGGCGACGACCCGCACGTCGGGGAAGGAGGTCAGGTTCGTCAGATACTGGTCGCTGATGTTGCCGGCGCCGATGAGGCCGACGCCGACGGGTCCCTGGCCGATCGCCATCAGCTCGCCACCTTCTCGTCGAGATAGACGCGGCTGCGCTCGATCGCGTCGAACAGGTCGCCCGCGTAGTGGTCGAACTCGACGATCGCGAGTTCGAGCGCCGGAGCCGCCGCCGCGGCCTCGACCAGAGGGACCTCCCCGTCGCCCGCCGGGACCTGGTCCGCCGGCGGGTAGGCGTTCACGAGCGCGGGGTCGAAGGTGCCGTCCTTGGCGTGCACGGCGATCACACGACGACCGAGACGCTCCAGCAGCGCCACGGGGTCGACGCCCGCGCGCGCCACCCAGTACAGGTCGACCTCCAGCACGACACGCTCGTCGAGCAGCCCCGCGAGCACCTCGAGACCCGTGACGCCGTCGAAGGTCGCCTCGAGCTCGTGCGCGTGATTGTGGTACCCGACCCGGATGCCCATGCTCTCGCCGATCTCGGCTGCCGCGTTGAGCAGGCGCGCCGTCTCCTCGATCTGCGCCACCGACTCCCAGCGGGACGGCTCGGTGTACGGGTCGATCACGGTCCCCATGCCCAGAACGCGCGCCGCGGCGAACACCTCGGCGGGCGCAGGCACCGGCAGCGTGGTCCCGCTGCCGTCGGGGTTGACGAAGGAATCGGAGGCGAGGAACGCGTGCCCCGACGGAGCCGTGAGCCCGCACGCCGTGAGCGCGGCGGCGAGCGCCTCGGCACGGTGCACGAAGTCGTACGGCTCGACGGCGCGGAAGCCGCGAGCCGCCACCTGCGCGAGCGCACCGTCGAGGTCGGCATCCAGCTGCTCCTTGATCGTGAACAGCTGAAGGGAAGTCTGGATCGTCACGGGTCTGCTCCTTCGGTCGTCGGTGACGCATGCGTGGCTCGATCGCCCGCCGATGGCACGCTACCACCAAATACCTCCACCCGGAAGTTTTTCTTCGCTACACTGAGGTCATGGCCGACGACCCCTCCCCTTCCCGCTCCCGCGGGGCGTATGCGAAGGGCATCGCTCGGCGCCAGGAGATCCTCGATCGGGCCATCGAGGTGTTCGCGGCCAGGGGCGCGGACCGCACGAGCCTGCGGGCGATCGCCCGGGAGGTCGGCGTCACCCACGCCGCGCTCACGCACTACTTCGGCTCGCTCGAAGAGCTCCTCGTCGCGGTGTACCGCGCGAGCTCGGAACGACCGGAGGATGACGACCACGGAGACGGTGACCCGGCAGACGAGCTGACCCCGGTCGAGCTCATGCTGCGCTCCGCTCGGGCGAACCGCGCCGTCCCCGGGCTGGTGCAGCTGTACTCCTCGCTCGTGGCCGCCGCGCTCGAAGAAGGACACCCGCATGCACGCGATTTCGCCACCGAACGCTTCACGCGGGTGCGCGACGATCTCGTGCGGCGGGTGATCGAGCAGCAGCGCACGGGCCGCATCCGCGAGGATGTCGACCCCGCTGCGGTGGCGGCGCTCGTCGTCGCGGCATCCGACGGCTTGCAGATCCAGTGGCTGCTCGACGACAGCGTTCCGCAGCAGGGTGCGCTCGAACTGCTCGAACGCCTGCTGTCGCCCGATAGTCTCGAGGTGTGACGCCGGTCCAGCAGTCCCCCTACGCCAGGGCGCTCGGCGAGCGCGTCGAGCAGCTGCATCCGGGCCTCCGCGCCTATTTCCGCGCGGTGCCGGAGGGCTCGGTCGGGGTCGGCCATGGCGTGTTCCGCACGGTCGGCACGCCGCGACGCTGGCTGTGGCCCGCACTGCACCTGCTCGAACGCCGCGGCGTCGTCGCGGCGTGCTGGGAGCGCGATGTGCCGTTCCGGATCGAGAACCGCACGATCGCCTCCCGCGCGATCGCCGAACGCGAGTTCCGTCTGCCCCGGGGTCCGTGGACGATGCGCGACTCCGTCGTGCTCGCCGGCCACGGACGAATCGTCGACGAACTGGGCGAGCCGGGTGTCGTTGCCGCCTGCTTCGACGTCGAGGTGCGAGGCGGCGCGCTGGCGCTGAGCAGCCGAGCCATCGGGCTGCGACTCGGGCGACTCCGTCTGCGGCTGCCGCGCATCGTCAGCCCCCGCGTGCGGCTGACCGAGCGGGTCGACGACGGCGGCGGCCGCCAGCACGTGTCGCTGACGATCGACGCGCCGCTGATCGGGCGCGTGTACGAGTACACGGGCGACTTCACCTATCGGATCGAGAAGGATGCGGGGGTCGCGGCATGAGCACGGGGCGCGTGGTGATCGGCGGTTCCACAGGGTTCATGGGCGCGTTCCTCGTGCCGCGGATGCGCGCGGCCGGCCGCGAGGTCGTCACCGTGTCACGGTCGGGGGCGGACATCTCGTGGAGCGATCAGGCAGCGATCGACGCGGCGATCGACGGTGCCGAGCTCGTCGTCGGCCTCGCCGGCAAGAGCGTCAACTGCCGGTACACGCCGCGGAACCGCGCCGAGATCTTCCGCTCCCGGCTGGACACCACCGCGGCCCTCGCGACGGCCATCGAGCGGGCCTCGTCGCCGCCGGCGCTGTGGGTGAACTCGTCGACGGCGACCATCTACCGTCACGCCGAGGATCGCCCGATGACCGAGTCGGACGGCGAGCTCGGCACGGGCTTCTCCGTCGAGGTGGCGAAGGCGTGGGAGCGCGCGCTCTTCACTCCGCCGCTCCCGCACACGCGGCGCGTCGCGCTGCGCAGCGCGATCGTGCTGGGCGACGGCGGCGTGCTCGCCCCTCTGCGCACACTGGCTCGGCGCGGACTCGGCGGCGCCCAGCACGACGGATGGTGGCCGGTGAGCAGGGCGCGCCGCGAGGCCGGGACGGCCCACTACCCGGGAGCACGCCGCGGCCGCCAGAAGTTCAGCTGGGTGCACGTGGAAGACGTCGCGCGCATCATCGAGTTCCTCGAGGTCACACCGGCGCTCGAAGGCCCCGTCAACGCGGCGTCCCCTCACCCGTCCGACAACGCCGAGTTCATGGCGACGGTGCGGAAGGCGCTCGGTGTGCGCTTCGGCCCGCCGATGCCCCGGTGGATGCTCGAGCTCGGCGCCATCGGCATCCGCACCGAGACGGAGCTGATCCTCAAGAGCCGCTGGGTGCTGCCGGAGAAGCTCCTCGGCGCGGGATTCTCGTTCCGTCATCCCGACCTCGAGGAGGCGGTCAGGTCGTCGTTCGGACTCGCGCCCTCCGCGGCCGAGACGAGCTAGGCCTCGCCCTGCGGATCCTCCCGCTCCCGTTTGCGCTTCTCGATCTCCGCACGCAGACGCCACTCCTCGATCTCGCGGTCGAGGTCGGCGATCTGCTGCTCCGTGGTGCGCGTGTCGATCGGACGCTGCGGAGCGGGGCGCGTCTCGGCGGCTCCGGAGCGGCCGCCCTGTGCGGTGCGCCGCATGCGGGGCAGGCGGATGCCGGCATCGCCGTACTCGTGCCCGATGGCGAACCAGAGCAGGCTGCCGATCAGGGGAAGCAGGATGACCAGGATGATCCAGACCATCTTCGGCAGGTGCTTCACCTGCGAGTCGTCTCGCGTGATGATGTCGACCAGCGCGCCGATCATCAGCGCGACGACGAGGAGCGACAGGAACGGCATGATCTCAGAGTAGACGACGCCCGCGACGGGCTCAGGGCAGCAGGTGACCGGCTGCCCGGAACAGCTCGTACCATTCCGCACGCGTGAGCTCGACGTCGGCGCCCGCCGCGGCGTCGATGACCCGCTGCGGCGTCGTGGTGCCGAGCACCACCTGCATGCCGGCGGGGTGACGCGTGATCCAGGCCGTCGCGATGGCGAGCGGCGTCACGCCGTGGGCCGCCGCGAGCCTGTCGATGACGGCGTTCAGCTCCGCGTACTCCGGGTTGCCGAGGAAGACGCCGGAGAAGAAGCCGCTCTGGAACGGCGACCACGCCTGCACCGTGATGCCGTTGATGCGGCAGTACTCGACGATGCCTCCCCCGTCGCGCACGACGCTCTGCTCCTCGCCCGCCATGTTCGCGGCAACGGGCTGAGCGATGATGGGCGCGTGCGTGAGGGAGAGCTGGAGCTGATTCGCCACGAACGGCTGCCGCACCGCGGTGCGGAGCAGATCGATCTGACGCGGGGTGTGGTTGGAGACGCCGAACGCGCGCACCTTGCCCGACGCCTCGAGCTCGTCGAAGGCGCGGGCGACCTCGTCGGGTTCGACGAGAGCATCCGGCCGGTGCAGCAGCAGCACATCGATGCGGTCCGTGCGCAACGCGGCCAGCGAGCCCTCGACCTGGCGCATGATGTGCTCGTAGGAGAAGTCGAACATGCCCTGCGACGGGACGATGCCGCACTTCGTCTGCAGCACGATCTCGTCCCGTTCGGACGGGCTAAGCGACAGGGCCTCGGCGAAGCGGGACTCGCAGTGGTGCATGCTGCCGCCGTAGATGTCGGCGTGATCGAAGAAGTCGATGCCGACGGAGCGCGCGGCGCCGTAGAGCTCGCGGATCTGCACGTCGTCCTTGCTGTCGATGCGCATCATCCCGGCGATGACGGCGGGCGCGGGGGAGGTTCCGAAGGGGACGGTCTTCATGCCCCCAACGCTAGCGCTCCTCCTCCGTCACGTCACGGGGAACGAGATCCGTCACCGCGACGTCCAGCGCGGCGGCGAGGTCGCCGAGGTCTGCGACGGTGAACCCACCCTTTCCGTCCAGCAGCTCCGTCAGCCTCGTCAGCGGGATGCCGGCCTCCTCGGCGAGCCATGACACCGTGCGCTGCCGCGTGGAGAGCGCGGAGACGATGGACCGGGCCACCGCGAGCTCCAGTTCTGTCGTCATTCGACGACACTATCGCCCCGTATGTCGGCACTCAACCAGCCCGCCCCGATATGACGGCATCCTGGCCTCGGTGCGGTGCTATCGTGACTCAGATGGAGACAGCGGGCCGGCAGTTCAACGCAGCCGTGGGACGCCAGATGAAGGGCGAGATCTCCGCCGCGGGGAGCAGCATCGCAGCGATGGCCCGGGAGCTCGGCATCGCCCGCAGCGCACTCGACAACTACACAACGGGCAAGCGCGCGATCCCCTTGACCACGTTCCACGACGTCTGCGTCGCCCTCGGAATGGAACCGCACGAGATGCTCGCCCGCGCCGAGGAGCGGTACCGCGCCGAAGAACGCGCCCGCGGATCGCAGCAGGCGGCCCCGGTGACCCCCCTGCGTCGCCGACCCGATGTCCCCGACCACCGGCACAATGAAGCCGAGGTCGCCTTCGACTCCGGGGTCTCGCATCGCGACGACACCGACGACCTCTACGACGACTAGAAGCCGCAGGGAGGAAGACGCATGGACCAGCTCCGTCGGCTCATCGACGAGCACGGTCTGCGCGTCGTCGAGCACCCCGGCCCCACCTGGGGCGGCTTCGATCCGCGCACGCGCACGATCCGCGTGTCGCCGGGCATGAGCGCACGCGCGACGCGCAGCGTACTGGCCCACGAGGTCGCGCACGCGGTGCTCGGCCACGTTCCGGCGCCGCGGGGGACCCTGCAGCGCGAACGGCAGGAGCAGCGTGCAGACGAATGGGCGGCACGCCTGCTCATCTCCCCCGAGGCGTACGCCGAGGCCGAGGCCGTTCGCGGACCGCATCCGCCCAGCCTCGCGTTCGAGCTCGGCGTCACGGTCGAGCTCGTCGCGGCCTTCCAGCGGCTGCTCCTGCGCCGAGCGGCGTGACCTCCGCCCTGCGGACCGCCTGCTTGAATGGCTGCATGGCCTTCCGCACACCCCCTGCCCCTGTCACGCTCACCGGACGGCTCGTCGAACTGCGTCCGCTGGACCGCGGGCACCACGACGGGCTCTTGGAGGCTCTGCAGGAAGGCGACCTCTGGCGCACCGCGTGGTACACGTCGATTCCGTCACCCGACGGCCTGGCCGCGGAGATCGAGCGCAGGCTGGCCCTCCTCGACGCCGGCCAGATGATCCCGTTCACCGCGGTCGACCGCACCGGAAGGATTCTCGGACTCACCTCGTTCTACGACCTGTCCGCCGATGTCCCCCGCCTGCACATCGGGTACACCTGGAACCGCCCATCCGCCCACGGCACGGGCACGAACGCGGAGTCGAAGCTCCTGCTCCTGCAGCACGCGTTCGAGACCCTCGGCGTGTTCCGCGTCGGCCTCACGACGCAGTGGGTGAACTTCCAGTCGCGAGCGGCGATCGAACGGCTCGGCGCGAAGCAAGACGGAGTGATGCGGGCGATGAGCCGCTACCGCAACGGCGCCCTGCGCGACAGCGTCGAATACTCGATCATCGAACCCGAGTGGGCCGCGGTGAAGGCGAACCTCGAAGCGCGCCTCGCACGCCGCGAGTGAGGGTCACTCGGTGGCGTTGCCCGACCAGTTGTTCGAGCGGCGCGTCGCCGACCCGGCCTGGCGCATCACGAAGGCCAGGGAGAGGGTCACGAGCAGCAGACCGCTGCAGAACACGAGCGCCTGGAAGTCGGGCAGCTCGTGAGCGATGCCCATCACACCGATTCCTCCGAGGAAGAGGACCAAGAAGAAGAGGAAGCTGAGGATCACGGGATCTCCTGTCGTTCGGCGCTGTCTACCAGGATAGCCCCGACCGGGGAACCCCCTGTGCGGCGGCGTACGGCGGTGGTGGAGTTGCGGCATGAACGCGATGAAAGCACTTGTGATCACCTGCACCCTCAAGCCCTCCCCTGCCGCGTCGAGTTCCGAGCTGCTCGCGTCGCAGCTGCTCTCGGCCCTCGCCGAGCACGGGGTGACCGGCGAGACCGTCCGCGCCGTCGACGTCTCGATCAGCCCCGGGGTGCAGGCGGACATGGGCGGCGACGATGAATGGCCGGCCTTGCGCCGCAAGGTGCTCGACGCCGACATCCTCGTGCTCGTGACCCCGACCTGGCTCGGCCAGCATTCGAGCGTCGCGCAGCGCGTGCTGGAGAGGCTCGACGCCGAGTTGGGCGAGACCGACGCGCGCGGCCGGCCGACGATGTTCGACAAGGTCGCCCTCGCCGGAATCGTGGGCAACGAGGACGGCGCCCACCACATCGCCGCGATCCTCTTCCAGGCCCTCGACGACATCGGCTTCACGGTGCCAGCGCAGGGTTCGGTGTACTGGAACGGCGAGGCCATGCAGTCCACCGACTACAAGGACCTCGGCGAGACGCCGGAGAAGGTCGCTCAGGCGACGGCGACGGCCGCGCGCAACGCCGCGCACCTCGCGCGGCTGCTCAGGGCACACGAGTACCCGGCCTGACTCACGCGCGCCGGAACGTGACGACGTCGCCGCGTCGAGACGTCGTCATCGACAGACCCGCATGTTCGAGCGAACGGACGGCGCGCCGGGAGAGCGGCGGCAGCTCGGCCGCCACACCCCGCTCCGTCGCCGCCATGCCCGCGAACACCGAGACATCCGCACCGCCGCCTCGTGCCTCCACCCGCGCGTACTCGCTTCGCGTGCGCCAGCGCAGATGGGTGATCTCGGCAAGGCGGATGACGGTCACCGACTCCCCCACGGCCACACGGAGATCGTGCGCGCCGACCGTGACCGTACAGGGCACCGTGCGACGGCGGAGCACCGCCGCGATGACGAGGTAGGCCGGAAGGCCGAGCACGACGGCCAGGACGACGATCGACAACCGCGGACCGACGCGCATCACGGCATCATCGAGGACGATGAGCGTACCGGCCGTGGCGGCACCGACGGCCGCGACCGCGCCTGCCAGGACCACGACCAGGCGCCGCATGCGCAGGGGCACACCGGCGAACCGGACGACGGAGCCCTCGCCCGACTCCACCGGTTCCCACCGGGGTACGGCGCGTGGCACGACGCGGCGGCGCGCCGACCGCCCGACCGCGCCGGTGATGCGGCCGAGCAGCCCCAGCCAGATCCAGGCCGCGGCGGGGATCGCGCCCAGCTGCAGCATGAGAAGTCCGTGGCGCACGGCTGCGGGAGCGCCGGCGAGGACATCGCCCACCGTCAGCACCACGAGAACGGATGCCGTCACCAAGGCGCCGGAGACGTGCACGGCGGATCCGTGGCGCGGCATCCGATAGGTCCGTGCGACGAAGGCGACGCCGAGAAGCCAGCCTCCGACCAGGACGCACAGGAACGGCAGCAGACCGAGATCGGGGTGCACAGCCGTGAGCGCGACGGCCGTGGCCAGGAGCAGCAGGCCCCAGAGAACGGGACTGCGCAGGAGTCGACGCCACAGGGGCGCGGCACGCTGAGGCGGCGCGGTCGCGGTGACGTCGGTCATCACGCACATCTTAGACGGCGCGCCGCGAGCCGCCGGAGGCCCGCGGTCAGCCGTCGCCGCCCTGGTCGCCGCCTCGGCTGTCGTCGCCCTGGCCGCCGGCCTGGCCGCCGCCGCCCTGGCCGGGCTTGCCGCCCGGTCCGTGCGCGTGCGGAGGCGTACCGGATCCGGCATTCGCACCAGGGCCGGTCGTGAGCTCCCCGACCGGCGCCTCCGTGCCCTGGTCCGCGACCGTGACCGGCTGCGGATCGACGGCGCCATCCGTTTGAGAGACGACGCCCGTGCGCACGGGTGAGCCGCCCGCCTCCCGAGCCGTCGGTTGCGGATGCACGGCAAGGGTCGCACCGGCGACCACGGCGGCTGCAGCTGCGGCCGCCGACACCGCGACGATCGCGCGCCGCCGGCGCCACACATCACGGCCCCTCCGCACCCGAGAGCGCAGGGGCCTCAGGGTGGGAGCGGTGGCCGGGGCCAGCCCGGTCTCCTGCGCGCGATGCGTCACCGCCTGCACGGGCGAGGGCGGCCCGGAAGCGCGCTCGAGCAGGGCCGATGCGATCGTGGCGACCTCGGCGGCTGACGGGCGATCCGCCGGATCGATGCTCGTCATGCGAGTCAGGAGCTCACGCCACTCCCCGGCGATCGACTCGGTCATCAGCGGAGGCACGCTGAGCCTCGCGAGGGCCGACTCGACGCTGTTCCCCGAGGCATAGCCCGGCCGGCCCGAGAGCGCTTCGATGAGGATGAGACCGAGCGCGTACACGTCGACGGCCGGCGTCAGCTCGGCTCCGCGCAGCTGCTCCGGGGCCATATAGGCGACCGTGCCGAGCACGACCCCCGGCGAGGTGATCCGCGATGCGCCGATCGCACACGCGATGCCGAAGTCCGCGAGCTTGGCCGTCCACGGTGCGCCCTCCCGCCGCGGCGCGCGCATCAGCACGTTCGACGGCTTCACGTCGCGATGGATGATGCCCGCCGTGTGCACGGCGTCGAGGGCCTCCGCGAGGTCGCAGGCGAGCCGCGCCACGTCGCGTTCCGACAGGGGACCGCGTGCGAGGCAGGAGCTGAGCGTGGGTCCGTCGACGTACTCCATGACGAGGTACTGCGCCCTGCCGGGTTCCAGCTGCGAGTCGAAGAGCGTGACCAGGGCCGGATGGTTGAGCGAAGCCAGGGCCGCCTCCTCCACGTGCGCACGGTCCGCCGACGTCGTCGCGTCGTCGACGTGGCGGATCATCTTGACCGCGACCGTGCGGCCGAGCAGGACGTCCTCCGCGCGGTAGACGGTCGCCATGCCGCCCTGGCCGACGGCGTCCAGCAGCCGGTACCGGCCGTCGATCAGCGCCGCCGTGGTGGTCGCCTCGGGGGTCGTCACGGTGTCCTCCTCGTCGCACGCCGGCTCGGGTACGCCCGCGCGTCGCCGCCGACGCTATCCGCCCCGCATCCGGAGTGTCACGGGGCTTGACGCCGCGCGCATCCGCTGTTTCGACTTCTGCTGATCGCACACGCCGCAGAGCGATACCGTGTATCCATGACCGCTCCCATCGATCCGACACGCACCGCAGCCTGGTCCGAGCTCACCGTCCTGCGCGAGGGGTTCGTCCCCGATCTCCGCGCATGGTTCTCCGCCGACCCCGACCGCGCAGAGCGCTTCTCCTTCCCTCTGGCCGATCTGCACGTCGACCTGTCGAAGAATCTCGTCACCGACGACGTGCTCGCGGCGCTCGTGAGGCTCGCCGGCGAGACCGGAGTGGCGGAGCGATACGCGGCGATGCTGTCGGGCACCCACCTCAACACCACCGAGGACCGCGCCGTCCTGCACACCGCGCTGCGCCGCCCTGCCGGGGCATCCCCCGCGCTCGTCGTCGACGGACAGGACGTGGATGCCGACGTGCACGAGGTGCTCGACCGCCTCTCGGCGTTCGCCGATCGTGTGCGGTCGGGCGACTGGCTCGGCGTCACGGGCAAGAAGGTCACACACGTCGTCAACATCGGCATCGGCGGTTCCGACCTCGGCCCGGTCATGGTCTACGAGGCGCTGAAGCCCTATGCGGATGCCGGCATCCACGCGCGCTTCGTGTCGAACATCGACCCGACCGACCTCGCCCAGAAGACGGCCGACCTCGACCCCGAGACGACGCTGTTCATCGTCGCGTCCAAGACCTTCACGACGCTCGAGACCCTCACGAACGCGCGGCTGGCGCGCGACTGGCTGTGGGCCGGGCTGGAGGCCGCGGGCGCGATCTCGGGTGACGAGGCGTCCCGCACCGATGCCGTCGCCCACCACTTCGTCGCGGTCTCGACGGCTCTCGACAAGGTCGCGGCCTTCGGCATCGATCCGGAGAACGCCTTCGGCTTCTGGGACTGGGTGGGCGGCCGCTACTCGGTCGACTCGGCGATCGGGCTGTCGCTCGCGATCGCGCTGGGGCCCGCCACGTTCCGCGACCTTCTCGCCGGATTCCACGCCGTCGACGAGCACGTGCGCACCACGCCGCTGGAGCGCAACGTCCCCGTCCTGATGGGCCTGCTGAACGTCTGGTACGTCAACTTCTTCGATGCCCAGTCGCACGCGGTGCTCCCCTACGCACAGCAGCTGAGCCGCTTCCCCGCCTACCTCCAGCAGCTGACGATGGAGTCGAACGGCAAGTCGGTGCGCTGGGACGGCAGCCCCGTGACGACCGACACGGGCGAGGTCTTCTGGGGTGAGCCCGGCACGAACGGCCAGCACGCGTTCTACCAGCTCATCCACCAGGGCACCCGCGTCATCCCGGCCGACTTCATCGCGTTCGTGAATCCGGCCTACCCGCTGACCGACGGCGATCAGGACGTGCACGCCCTGTTCCTGGCGAACTTCCTCGCGCAGACGAAGGCGCTGGCCTTCGGCAAGACCGCGGAGGAGGTCGAGGCCGAGGGAACCACCGGCGCCCTCGTCGCCGCGCGCACGTTCTCGGGCAACCGTCCGACCACGTCGATCTTCGCGCCGGCTCTCACCCCGCAGGTGCTCGGCCAGCTCATCGCGCTGTACGAGCACATCACCTTCACGCAGGGCACGATCTGGGGCATCAACTCCTTCGATCAGTGGGGCGTCGAGCTCGGAAAGCAGCTGGCGCTGCAGATCGCCCCGGCGATCGGAGGAGACGAGGCCGCGATCGACGAACAGGACGCGTCCACCAAGGCGCTCCTGGCCTTCTACCACGCCAACCGCAAGTAGCGGTCAGATCGCCCTGCGCACCGTGTGCTGCCCCGTGATCCAGGGCGCGGCACGGGTGGGCAGGGCGATCAGTCCGATGGCGAGGGGGACGAGCATCCCGATCGCGAAGCGGATCCACGGCGACACATCGAGCCACAGCACCAACGGGTGCAGGAGCACGACCGCGAGCAGAGGCAGGGCGAGCAGCGTGCACGCGCGGGAGAATCGACCGGGGTGCACGACGCTCTCGGCCACGAGGATCAGTCCTATCGAGATCGCACTCGACGCGAGCAGGGAGAACACGGGTGTTCCGTAATCGCCGAGCTTGATGTCAAGCGGCGCGGCAGCGCCCGTCACCACGAGCACGACGCCGATGACGAACGCGAGCGCACCCCAGAGCAGAGGTCTTCTGATCCGTGTGCGCAGACGACGCAGCGCATCGCCGATGAGCAGATAGATGAGGCAGGTCGCGACGTAACCGATGCCGAGCGGCGTGTGCGACAGCGGCTCTGTCCAGATCCACCCCGCGACGGCTGCGGCGAGGGCGATCCCCCACTGCGCCGCATACGGCACGCGCTCGACCACACGGAATGCGACGGCGGTGAAGAACAGGGCCGAGACGAACCACAGTGTGACATACGGCATGTGTGCGAAGCGTCCGCCTTCGATCCCGCCGGCGATCTTCTCGAGCGCGCCGGCGGGTTTCACGAGCAGCAGAGCCGCAGTGAGCACAAGGAACCCGGCGACATAGGGCCGCCCGAGACTCATCGCCCGTTTCTCGACCTCGACGTGCACCGGCCGGCGAGGTCTCCAGAGATACCCGGCGAGGATGAAGAACACGGCGACGTGCCAGGTGTACAGCCAGTCCTGAGTGACCTCCTTGGTGAAGCAGTGCCCCGCGACGATCGCAGTGACGGCGATCAGTCGTACGAGATCGATCGCGCCCGAGCGGTCAGGCAGGTGGTCGAGCATGCCCCCAGTATCGGCCGCGCTCCCTATGAGGGCAGTGGGCTTGACGAGCGCGGCACCGCTATCGTCGCAGCATGGGTACTCCTGTCGAGGTCGCCGCGCTCGCCCTGAACGTCGCCATTCCCGAGCACCTTCGCTGGGAGGACGAACGGCGGGGAGAGCGGTTCCAGCTGCAGTCGATCACCGTGCGTCTCCTGCCGGACGGCTCGCTCGCCGCCAAGGCGTACGGCAGGCCCGTCGCGGGCGGCCGCGGCGCCTACGTGTCGTTCGCCGTGCGGCGCTCACCCGAGATCGATGCGCTCATCGAGTCGGCAGCACAGGCGGCCGCCTCGCGATGGGCGACGAACACCGGGCTCTGACGCCGGAGACGAGGAAGGGCGGATGCCGCAGCATCCGCCCTTCGCTCGATCACACGATGGGGTTCAGAAGTCCCAGTCTTCGTCTTCGGTGGCCTCGGCCTTGCCGATGACGTACGACGATCCCGACCCCGAGAAGAAGTCGTGGTTCTCGTCGGCGTTCGGCGACAGGGCCGAGAGGATCGCCGGGTTCACGTTCGTGACCGTCGACGGGAACATCGCCTCGTAGCCGAGGTTCATCAGCGCCTTGTTCGCGTTGTAGTGCAGGAACTTCTTGACGTCCTCGGTGAGACCGACGCCGTCGTAGAGGTCCTGCGTGTACTGCACCTCGTTGTCGTAGAGCTCGTACAGCAACGAGAAGGTGTAGTCCTTGAGCTCGTCCTTCTTCGCCTGGTCGAGCGTCTCGAGACCGCGCTGGAACTTGTAGCCGATGTAGTAGCCGTGCACGGCCTCGTCGCGGATGATGAGGCGGATGAGGTCGGCCGTGTTGGTGAGCTTCGCCCGGCTCGACCAGTGCATGGGCAGGTAGAAGCCCGAGTAGAAGAGGAAGCTCTCCAGCAGGGTCGATGCGACCTTGCGCTTGAGCGGCTCGTCGCCACGGTAGTAGTCCATGACGATCTGCGCCTTCTTCTGAAGGTTCGGGTTCTCGACCGACCAGCGGAACGCCTCGTCGATCTCCTTCGTCGAGCACAGCGTCGAGAAGATCGACGAGTAGCTCTTGGCGTGCACCGACTCCATGAACGCGATGTTCGTGTAGACGGCCTCCTCGTGCGGGGTGATCGCGTCGGGGATGAGAGACACGGCGCCGACGGTGCCCTGGATGGTGTCGAGCAGCGTCAGACCGGTGAACACCCGCATGGTGAGCGTCTGCTCCTCCGGGGTGAGCGTGTTCCACGACTGGATGTCGTTCGACAGCGGCACCTTCTCGGGCAGCCAGAAGTTGTTCACCAGACGGTTCCAGACCTCGAGGTCCTTGTCGTCCTGGATGCGGTTCCAGTTGATCGCCTGCACGCGGTCGACCAGCTTGAGGGGTTCGTGAGGAGTCATTCTTCTCGTCGTTCCTTGGGTTCCGGGAGGGTCAGAGCATGCAGGAGACGCACTCGGTCATGTCGGTGCCCTCGAGCGCCAGCTGACGCAGGCGGATGTAGTAGATCGTCTTGATGCCCTTGCGCCATGCGTAGATCTGCGCCCGGTTGATGTCACGGGTGGTGGCGGTGTCCTTGAAGAACAGCGTCAGCGACAGACCCTGGTCGACGTGCTGGGTCGCGGCGGCGTAGGTGTCGATGACCTTCTCGTAGCCGATCTCATACGCGTCCTGGTAGTACTCCAGGTTGTCGTTCGTCATGAACGCAGCCGGGTAGTACACGCGACCGAGCTTGCCCTCCTTGCGGATCTCGATCTTCGACGCGATCGGGTGGATCGACGACGTCGAGTTGTTGATGTACGAGATCGAGCCCGTCGGCGGCACGGCCTGCAGGTTCTGGTTGTAGATGCCGTGCTTCTGGATGCTCTCCTTCAGCTCGATCCAGTCCTGCTGCGTCGGGATGTGCTTGCCCGCGAACAGCTCCTTGACCTTCTCGGTCGCCGGGACCCACTCCTGTTCGATGTACTTGTCGAAGAACTCGCCGGACGCGTACTTCGAGTCCTCGAACCCGTCGAAGGCCTGGCCGCGCTCGATGGCGAGCTTGTTCGACGCGCGCAGCGCGTGGTACAGCACCGTGTAGAAGTAGATGTTCGTGAAGTCGATGCCCTCTTCCGAGCCGTAGTAGACGTGCTCGCGGGCGAGGTAGCCGTGCAGGTTCATCTGGCCGAGCCCGATCGCGTGCGAACGGTCGTTGCCGTCCTCGATCGAACGCACCGAGCCGATGTGGCTCTGGTCGCTGACCGCCGTGAGCGCGCGGATGGCGGTCTCGACCGTGTGGCCGAGATCGTCGGCATCCATCGACAGCGCGATGTTCATCGAGCCGAGGTTGCAGGAGATGTCCTTGCCGATCTCCTTGTACGACAGGTCGTCGTTGTAGGTGGTCGGCGTGTTCACCTGCAGGATCTCGCTGCAGAGGTTGGACATGTTGATGCGGCCCTTGATGGGGTTCGCGCGGTTGACCGTGTCCTCGAACATCACGTACGGGTAGCCGGACTCGAACTGGATCTCGGCGATGGTCTGGAAGAACTCGCGCGCGTTGATCTTCGTCTTCTTGATGCGAGGGTCGTCGACCATCTCGCGGTACTTCTCGGTGACGGAGATGTCGCCGAACGGCACGCCGTAGACGCGCTCGACGTCGTACGGCGAGAAGAGGTACATGTCCTCGTCGTTCTTGGCGAGCTCGAACGTGATGTCGGGCACGACGACGCCCAGCGAGAGGGTCTTGATGCGGATCTTCTCGTCGGCGTTCTCGCGCTTGGTGTCGAGGAAGCGCATGATGTCGGGGTGGTGCGCGTTGAGGTACACCGCGCCTGCGCCCTGACGCGCGCCGAGCTGGTTGGCGTAGCTGAAGCTGTCTTCGAGCAGCTTCATGACGGGGATGATGCCGGACGACTGGTTCTCGATCTGCTTGATCGGAGCGCCGGACTCGCGGATGTTCGACAGCAGCAGCGCCACGCCGCCGCCGCGCTTGGAGAGCTGCAGGGCGGAGTTGATGCCACGGGCGATCGACTCCATGTTGTCCTCGATGCGCAGCAGGAAGCAGCTGACGAGCTCGCCGCGCTGCGCCTTGCCCGCGTTGAGGAAGGTGGGGGTGGCCGGCTGGAAGCGCCCGGAGATGATCTCCTCGACGAGGTCGACGGCGAGCTTCTCGTCGCCGTCGGCGAGGGCGAGCGCCGTCATCACGACACGGTCCTCGAAGCGCTCGAGGTAGCGCTTGCCGTCGAAGGTCTTCAGCGTGTAGCTGGTGTAGTACTTGAACGCCCCGAGGAACGTCTCGAAGCGGAACTTCTTCGAGTAGGCGAGGTCGTTGAGCTTCTGGATGAAGTCGAACGAGTACTTCTCGAGCACGGCGCCCTCGTAGTACTCCTTCTCGACGAGGTAGTCGAGTCGCTCCTTGAGGGAGTGGAAGAACACGGTGTTCTGGTTCACGTGCTGCAGGAAGTACTCGCGCGCGGCGCGCTTGTCGGCGTCGAACTGGATCTTCCCGTTCGCGTCGTAGAGGTTGAGCATCGCGTTCAGCGCGTGATAGTCGAGCCCCTCGTACGCGGGGTTCTCCTTGAACGCCACCGTCTCGGTCACTGAAGCTTCCACCGTCGTTCCAATCCGTCGGTCACCCGATCGACATCGTCCTGTGTGCCGAAGATCTCTAGCCGGTACAAGTGAGGCACGTGGCACTTGCGGCTGATGATGTCTCCGGCGAGGCAGAACGAATCGCCGAAGTTGGTATTGCCTGCGGAGATCACTCCGCGGAGATGACGCCGGTTGTTCTCGTCATTGAGGAACCGGATCACCTGCTTGGGCACGGCCCCGCGTTCCACGCCCCGTCCCTCGCCCCCGCCATAGGTCGGGGTGACGAGGACGAAGGGCTCGTCGACGACGAGCGGCTCTTCGTTGGCGTGCAGCGGGATGCGCCGGGCCGGAAGCCCGAGCTTCTCGATGAAGCGCGCGGTGTTGCCCGACACGCTCGAGAAGTAGACCAGGAGCGGCGCAGCGGTCGCGACGGCGCTCATGATCGGGGCCTACGCGAGACGAGACGCGAGCTCGTCGATCTTGTCGGGACGAAAGCCCGACCAGTGGTCCTCGTCGGTGACGACGACCGGTGCCTGCATGTAGCCGAGCGCCTTGACCTGCTCCAGCGCCGCCGGGTCCTCCGACAGGTCGTGGATCTCGTACTCGATGCCCTTGGCATCCAGCGCGCGGTAGGTGGCGTTGCACTGAACGCAGGAAGGCTTCGTGTAGACGGTGATCGACATCGTCATTCCCCTCAAATCTCGTGACAACTCTGGTGTGCCCCGGGCTGACCGCCTCCGGGAGTTCAATACTACATATGGGTGCGGACATTCGGTGCGACCACAAGGGATAGTAGTTACATCCGTGTAGTTTTCCACCGCTCTCCACTGGTACAACACAGGTTCTCCACCGTTTCTTCCACAGCCGGAGCCGTGTCGAACCGGGTGTCGAAACGCGAGATTCTGCGGCTCGTGCACGCTCCTCCGCGATCCATCCACAGCGGGGAGGCTACGCCCGGCATCCGACATTCGGATTTCTGTGGAATCGGGTCGTCGGCGTGTCGCGGCGTGTCGCGACCGTCCGGCATGCGCGGGTGTCGCCGGCGGCCGGTAGCGTTGTCCCGTGGCGGGATATCGGGACCTTCTTCGCACGCCGGGAGTGGCGCGCATGATCGCCGCACAGCTGACGGCGCGATTCCCCAACGGCATGAGCTCGTTGGCCATCCTCCTGCACGTCGAACAGCAGACCGGCTCCTACGGCGCGGCCGGCCTGGTGCTCGCGGCGACCAGCATCGGACAGGCCGTCGCCGGGCCGCTCACCAGCAGGTGGATGGGCGCATGGGGCATGCGCCGCGTGCTCACGCTCACCCTCGCCGTCTGCACCGTCGCGATCCTCGGCCTCGCCCTCCTGCCGCTGAGCCTGCCCGGCTACATGATCGCCGGGTGCCTCGCCGGGCTGTCCACGCCTCCCATCCAGGCGGCCGTGCGCACGATCTACCCCAAGCTCGTCAACTCCTCTCAGCTGACTCCGCTGTTCTCGCTCGACGCGTCGCTGCAGGAGATCATCTGGATCCTCGCCCCCGTGCTCATCACCTTCGTCTCGACGCAGATCGGCACGGTGCAGGGGCTGCTCCTCGTCGCCGTCATCCTCGTGGCCGGGGGCGCCTGGTTCATCCTCTCCCCCGAGGTCGGGCGCGTCCGCATCCCGCGCAGCCGCAACGCCCTGGGCACCGTGGTGCTGAAGCCGCCGGTGATGCTCGCCACCGTGATCGGATTCCTGCTCATCGGTGCGTGCGCCGCGGTCGAGGTGGGCGTCGTCGCGACCTTCGAGCACGGCAGCCTCGCCGCAGGCATCGTGCTCGCCGTGTTCTCCGTCGGGAGCCTGGCGGGCGGGCTCGCCTTCGGGCACATCCCCATCGGCCCGTGGGCGATGGCGCGCCGCCTCGTCATCGTCACCGTCGGCCTGGCGCTCACCATGATCTCCCTGAACGAGTTCTGGCTCGGCGGCACGCTGATCGTCGCCGGCATCGGCATCGCTCCCGCCCTCGCCGTGCTGTTCGCCATCACATCGGCGAGCGTGAAGTTCAGCGAGACGGCGGAAGCGTTCGGCTGGGCGGGAACGGGGCAGCTCATCGGCGCCGCGGCCGGCTCGGCCGTCGCCGGCTTCCTCGTCGACCTCTCGGATCCGCGCGGTGCGTACCTCGCCGCAACCCTCTTCGCAGCGGCGGGCCTCGTCGTGTCAGTCGTCTTCGTGCGTGCGTTCCCCGACCTGCGCGGGCGGGATGCGAGCCCTCGCCCCGACACCGAGCCCTTGGCGGTCACCCCCTCATGAGCGATCGGATGCCCCACCACCCGGCCCCGCCGGCCCCGGTCACGCTGCCTCGGCTCTCCTGGGGCGACCCCTCGTCCGCCCGCCACGTGCTGCTCGTGCACGGGCTCGGCTCGTCTGCCGCGCTCATGTGGCGTCTCGGCGATGCCCTCGCCGCCGACGGCTGGCACGCCACGGCCGTCGACCTTCGCGGACACGGCGACGCGCCCCGATCGACGGATTACTCCATCGCGGCCTTCGGAGCCGATCTGGTCGCCACCCTGCCCTCATCGAAGCGCGGATGGGATGCCGTCGTCGGCCACTCGCTCGGCGGCGCGGCGAGCGCCCTGGCCGCGGCGTCCGTGCCGTCGTGGACCCGGCGCCTCGTGCTCATCGATCCCGCCATCGTGCTCGAAGGCCGCGATGCCGCCGTGATCCGCAAGAGTCAGGAGCGCGCGTTCGCGGACAACCGGATGGAGACCGTGCGGCAGGAGCACCCGCACTGGCACCCCCAGGACATCGAGCTGAAGGTCGACGCCGTCGCGCGCGCCAGCCGCTGGGCGGTGGAGCAGACCAGCGCGCAGAACCAGCCGTGGGATGTGCGCGAGGCCGTCGCGGCGCTCACCGTCCCGACGCACGTCATCGCCGCCGACCCCGCCGTATACAGCCTGTTCCGGGGCGAGGCCGCCGCCGCGATCCTCGCGTCGAACCCGCGCCTGACGATGTCGGTCGTCGAGGGCGCCGGGCACTCGCCCCACCGCGACAAACCCGAAGAGACCGTCCGACGACTGCGGGAGGCGCTGTCATGACGTTCGATCCCACCCACCACCTTCCCGACGACCTGCTCGACCGCATCCGCGAACGCGCCGCCGTGCACGATCGGGAGAACACCTTCCCGCACGACGACCTCGACGAGCTGCGGGCGGCCGGCTACCTGTCGATCCTCGTCCCGGCGGAACGCGGCGGAGCGGGGCTCTCCCTCGCCCAGGCCGCCGAGCTCCAGCAGCGCCTGGCCACGGCGG
Source organism: Microbacterium sp. XT11 (assembly GCF_001513675.1). Lineage (NCBI taxonomy): Bacteria > Bacillati > Actinomycetota > Actinomycetes > Micrococcales > Microbacteriaceae > Microbacterium > Microbacterium sp. XT11. Next base: position 3,375,837 of record NZ_CP013859.1, read on the forward strand.
CGCCGGCGACAGCGCTCGCGATCAACATGCACCTCGTGTGGACCGGCGTGGCCAAGGTGTTCTCCGACCGCGGAGTGCCCGGTCTCGAGTTCGTCCAGGACGGCGCGGTGGCCGGCGAGGTGTTCGCGTTCGGCATCAGCGAGGGTGGCAACGACCTCGTGCTGTTCGGCAGCGATACCGAGGCCGCGCCGACGGGCGACGGCGGCTACTCCTTCACCGGGACGAAGATCTTCACATCGCTCGCCCCGGTGTGGACCAGGCTGGGGCTCCACGGCCTCGACACCACCAGCCCCGATGCCCCCAAGCTGGTCTTCGCCTTCGTCGAGCGCACCGACGCCGTGGACACCGGCGACGACTGGGACACACTCGGGATGAGGGCGACGCAGTCGCGCACGACCCGCCTGAACGGCGCTGTCGCCGACGCCGCCCACGTCGTCCGCCGGATCGACCCCGGACCGAACCCCGACCCGATCGTGTTCGGCATCTTCTCGGTGTTCGAGATCCTCCTCGCGTCGGTCTACACGGGGATCGCGCGCCGTGCACTCGACCTCTCGGTGCAGACGGTTCACGCGCGCCGCTCGAAGAAGACCGGAACGACGTACAGCCAAGATCCCGACATCCGCTGGCGGATCGCCGACATGGCTCTCGCCTACGACGCGCTTCCACCGCAGATCGCCCACCTGGCGCGCCAGGTCGACGATCTCGTCGACAACGGCCCCCGCTGGTTCACCCTCCTGTCCGGCGTCAAGCACCGCGCCGTGACGATGGCGAAGCACGTCGTCGACCAGGCCATGCTCACCGCGGGCGGCGGATCGTACTTCTCGTCCAATGAGCTGTCGCGGCTGTACCGCGACGTGCTGGCCGGCGCCTTCCATCCGTCCGACCCCGAGTCCGCGCACGCCACGGCCGCGAGCGCCTGGCTGGGACCGCTCGAGCCCTGACGTCGAGGCGTCTACTTGGAGTCGAAGTCGAACGCCTTGAGCAGTTCGACGACGGCCTTGTCACGCTCGTCGCCGCCCTCTTCGAACATGTGCGTGACGTGCGTGCGCAGGTGATTCTCGAGCAGCAGCCGGTTCAGCGACTCGAGGGAGCGCTGAATGGCACGCGACTGCGTGATGATGTCCATGCAGTACTCCTCGTTCTCGATCATCCGCGCGACGCCGCGCATCTGACCCTCGAGGATGCTGGTGCGATGCAGGGCGCGCTTCTTGATGTCTTCGATCACGAGATCGAGCGTAGTCGCGTGGCAGGGAAGTCACTCGAACGTCGTGGGTGCACGGGACAGGTCGCGCTGTCTGGCGGGCCAGACGATCGTCCTCGCATATCCCGCGGAGCGTCGGAGGCGCGTGAAAGGATGACGTCATGCCGCGAACACCGACGACGCTGCTCTCCCTGGCCGACCAGGAACGCCGCCGCGCCCTGCGGCGCATGAAGGCCGTCGCACTCGGCGCTCTCGTGTTCATGGCGGTCGCCTTCGTCATCGCCTTCGCCCTGCAGGAGCGGGTCGGGTGGCTCGCGTACGTCCGCGCGGCGGCCGAGGGCGGGATGGTGGGAGCGCTCGCCGACTGGTTCGCCGTGACCGCGCTGTTCCGGCGGCCGCTGGGGCTCCCCATCCCGCACACCGCGATCATCCCCAGCCGCAAAGACGAGATCGGGCGCACGCTGGGCGAGTTCGTCGAGACGAATTTCCTCGCCGGCGACGTCGTGCGCACCAAGCTCTCGAGCACGCCGATCGCCCGCCGCGCCGGTGAATGGCTGCGCGAACCCGAGCACGCCGAACGCGTCGCCGGAGAGGGGGCGACCGTCGCGACGGCGGTGCTCGACGCCCTGAGCGACGACGACGTGCGCGATCTCATCAGCGACCTCGCCCGCGAGCACCTGCTGTCGCCGGAATGGGGAACCCCCGCCGGCGCCTGGTTGCAGAAGATCGTCGAGACCGATGCGCACCATGGCGCCGTCGATCTCGCGGTCGACAGCATCGCGACCTGGCTGCATGCGAACGCGTCGGCCTTCACCGGCCTCATCTCCCGACGGCTGCCGTCGTGGGTGCCCAAGCTCGCACACCGCTTCGTCGACGACACCGCCTACAACGAGGCCGTCAAGTTCGTGCACGCGGTTCAGGCCGATCCTCGGCATCCGGCCAGGCTCGCGATCGACGGCTACCTCTCCCGGCTCGCCGACAACCTGCAGCACGACCCCGTCACACGAGCACGCCTCGAGAACGCGAAGGCGTCGCTGTTCGACAGTCCCCGCGTCGGGGCACTGGCGGCCGAGGCATGGAACACCGCGAAGAACGGACTGCTCGCCGCGCTCGCCGACCCGGAGAGCGGACTGCGGCGCCGCTCCGTCCAGGCGCTCCAGGAGGTCGGGCAGCGCCTCACCACCGACACGGCCCTGCAGCACCGCGTCGACACGTGGGTATCCGATGCAGCCGTCTTCCTCGTCGAGCGCTATCGCCACGACATCGCCTCGATCATCACCGACACGGTCGAGCGGTGGGATCCGGCGGAGACGACCGAGAAGATCGAGCTCATGGTCGGTCGCGACCTGCAGTACATCCGCCTCAACGGCACGGTGGTCGGCGCTCTCGCCGGCCTCGTCATCTTCACCATCGCCCACGCGCTGATCCCTGGAGTCTGACATGGCGCTCTCTCACGACCCGCTCTGGCCGCGCGCCGGAGGCTGGCCTCCCATCGACACCACGGCGGATGCCGTGCTCCTCGGCGTACCCGTCTGGCGCACGTCCCTCTCCCCGACGGGTGCGCATGCGACACCGGCGGCGATCCGCGAGGCACTCCCCCGGTACGGCACCGCCCTCATGGGCCCGCCCGCGGTCGACCTGAACGACGCGCTCCGCATCGCCGACGCCGGCGACGTGCCCGACCCCGACGGCGACGCCGGCGAGGCCGAGGTGATCGCCCGCGTCCGAGACCTGTCGCCGGTGGCCGACCTCGTCATCGCTCTCGGCGGCGACAACTCGCTCACCTACCCCGTCGCGCTCGGAGCGCGGGCGACCGGGCTCATCACCTTCGACGCGCACTTCGATCTGCGCGACGGCATCTCCAACGGCACGCCGGTGCGTCGGCTCGTCGAGGACGCGCCGGCGGCATCCGACCTGGAGACCTCCCGCATCGATCCGCGGCGGATCGTGCAGATCGGGATCGCGGACTTCACCAACTCGGTCGCATACGCGCGGCGCGCCGCCGACTGGGGCATCCGCGTCATCACGCTCGACGAGCTCCGTCGACGCGGCGTGGCGGATGTCGTGGCCGAAGCCCTGGAGATCGCGGGATCCGGAGCAGGAGCGCGCGTGCACCTCGACATCGACGTGGACGTGTGCGATCGCTCCGTCGCTCCCGGCTGCCCGGCGAGCGTCCCGGGCGGGCTCGCCGCCTGGGAGCTGCGCGCTCTCGCCCGAGGCGTGGCATCCGACGCCAGAGTGGTCAGTGCGGACATCGCCGAGGTGGATGCCACGGCGGATGCCCCCGACGGACGCACGGTTCGGCTGGCCGCTCTGTGCGTGCTCGAGCTCCTCGCCGGACTGCACGCACGCCGCTGAGCCGCGAACGCCGCTCCCTTCAGCGCACGACGAGCTCGGGCACGATGAGGGCGTGAGCCGCGCCAGGTCGCACCTGTCGCGGGACGACGACATCTCCGGTCGGCCCCATGAGCAGGTCGAGGATCGCCGCTGCGACGTCCTCCGGATGCTGTTCGATGCTGGAGAAGCCCAGCGCCTCCGCCGTCGGGGTGTTGTCGAAGCCGATGACGGGGATGCGACGACCCGCGCGCGAAACGGCGATCTGGGCGCCGACGGCGAGGGAGTCGCTCGCGCAGACGATCGCGTCCAGCCGCTGACCGTCGTGAAGGGCAGCGTCGATCTGCCCGAGCGCCGCCTGCACGGACTCCTCCGCGACCAGTCGCGCTCCGGACGCACCGGCCGCGTGCATCGCCTCCCGCCATCCGCGCTCGCGGTCGTCGCCGGTTCCCGAGCCGGCAGGCCAGCCGAGGAACGCGACGCCGGGGCCGAAGGTCAGGGCGTGCTCCGTCGCTGCTTTCGTTCCCGCGGCGCCGTCGACATCGACCCAGAGGTGCACGGGGTCGGCGATGTCGTCCTCACCCCACGGCCGGCCGAACGAGATGAACGGCACACCCTGGTCGTCGAGCCTGCGAACTCGCGGGTCGTCCTGCACTGTGCCGGTGAGGATGGCGGCATCGATCTCCGAGCCCTCCCACAGCTCCGACAGGCGGGCCAGCTCCTCCTCCGGCGTGCGCGCCGCGTACACGAGCATGCGCATGCCGCGTTCACTGGCGCGCTCGGTCACGGCATGCACGAAGCGATCGAGCACGACACCGGACACTCCGCCGACATACGGGTCGAGACGGATGCCGATCGCTGAGCTCCGGCGCAGACGGAGGCGCCGCGCGGCGGCGTGCCGGCGGTATCCGAGCTCATCGATGGCGCTGAGCACCCGCTCGCGTGTCGATTCCCGCACGATCTCCGGGGTGTTGAGCACGTTCGACACGGTCTGCCGCGACACCCCGGCGAGCGCCGCGACGTCTTCGACGGTGGGCGCCTTCGGCATCCGTCCTCCTCTCGACCGCCGCCAGGAGCGGGGCTTGACACTTCCGCAGCCCCGCGCCTAGCCTAGGCTACGCGGAGTTTGATCGTTCAAATTTCTTCGCTCCCTCCCGACCTCGCCTGCAGTGACACATCAAAGGAGATCGACCATGACACGGCACACCACCCGCGCGGCCCTCGGGACCGGCGCGGTGCTCATCACCAGCGCGCTCGCCCTGACCGGCTGCGGCTCTGGTTTCTCCGGGGGCGGCGATTCCTCGTCGGAGGGCCTGACCTCGTCGGACGACGCCCTCACCGTGCTCATCGGCTCGTCCGGCGACGCCGAGACCGAGGCCGTGCAGGAGGCCATCGACGCGTGGTCGAAGGAGTCGGGCACGAAGGTCTCGCTGCAGGCCGCGAGCAACCTGAGCCAGGAGCTGTCCCAGGGGTTCGCCGCGGGCAAGCCCGCCGACCTCTTCTACCTCTCGACCGACCAGATCGCCGGCTTCGCCGCCAACGGCTCGCTCAAGGCCTACGGCGACGAGCTGAAGAACAAAGACGACTTCTATCCGTCCCTCGTCGAGAACTTCACGGTCGACGGCGAGTTCTACTGCGCTCCCAAGGACTTCTCCACGCTCGCGCTCGTCATCAACTCCACGATGTGGGCGAATGCCGGACTCACCGACGCCGACCTGCCGAAGACGTGGGACGACCTCGCCGCGGTCGCCAAGAAGCTCACGACCCCCGAGCACGTGGGCCTCGCGTTCAGCGCGGAGTATCAGCGCCTCGGGGTCTTCATTGCGCAGTCGGGCGGAGGTCTCGTCAAGGACGGCGCGGCGATCGCCGATGACGACGCGAACGTCGCGGCCCTCGAGTACGTGAAGTCGCACCTCGCCGACGGGACGTTCGCCTTCGCCAAGGACATCGGCGCAGGATGGGGCGGCGAGGCGCTCGGCAAGCAGTCGGCGGCGATGGTCATCGAGGGCAACTGGATCACCGGCGCGATGTCGAACGACTACAGCTCCGTCGACTACACCGTCGCCGAGCTCCCCGCCGGGCCCGCCGGGAAGGGCACACTGCAGTTCACGAACTGCTGGGGCATGGCCGCCGACAGCCCGAACCAGGAGGCGGCGCTCGACCTCGTCGAGTACCTGACGAGCGCCGACAGCCAGCTGGCGTTCTCGAAGGCCTTCGGCCCGATGCCGTCGATCGCCTCCGCCGCCGACGCGTGGACCTCCGCCAACCCCGAGCTCGAGCCGTTCCTCGCGGGCGCCGACTACGCCCAGTTCCCGCCGAACCAGGACGGAGCCGCCGACGTGATCGCCGACTTCAACGCACAGCTGGAGTCGCTCAAGACCGGCGACCCCGCGCAGATCCTCGACTCCGTTCAGTCGAACCTCGAAGCGGTCGTCGAGTAACCATGGCTGCGCACGCCTCTCCTCGCCGCGGCAGGGCCTCAGGGCTCCGCCGCGGCGAGGCGGTGGCCGGGTGGCTGTTCACCGCCCCGGTCATCGTCATCCTCGGGGTCTTCCTGCTCGTTCCGGTGCTGATGGCGCTGTGGGTGAGCGTCTCCGACTGGGCCGGACGCGGCAGCCCCCTCTCCGGCGACGTGTCGTTCGTCGGCGCCGACAACTATGCGGCCGTGCTCGCCGACGGAGGCCTCGCGACGAAGGACTTCGGCACGGCTCTCCGCAACAACGCGTGGTACGTGCTGCTCGTCGTCCCGCTTCAGACGGCGCTGTCGCTTTTCCTCGCGATCCTCGTGAACCGCGCGGTCCTGCGCGGACGCGGCTTCTTCCGCACCGCCTTCTACTTCCCCTCCGTCACCAGCTCGGTGGCGATCACGGTGCTCTGGATGTTCCTGTTCTCCGCGAGCGGCGCCGTGAACGACGTTCTCGCGTGGTTCGGCGTCAACGGCCCGAACTGGTTCAACGATCCGCGCGGCATCCTGCATCTCGTCCTCTCCGCCTTCGGAGCGGATGCCGGTCCCGCCGCACTGACCGATGGGGGGATGCTGGGCGTCTCCTGGTGGGACTGGTTCGCCGGACCGTCGATCGCGATGAGCGCCTACATCCTGATGGCCGTTTTCACCACCTCCGGCACCTTCATGCTCCTCTTCCTCGCCGGCCTGCAGAACCTCGGTGCCGACGTCGATGAAGCCGCGATGATGGACGGCGCGAACGGCTGGCAGCGCTTCTGGCGCATCACGCTCCCGCAGCTGCGCCCCACGCTCTTCACGGTGCTGACGCTCGGGCTCATCGGGTGCTGGCAGGTGTTCGACCAGATCTACACCGGCACCCAGGGCGCACCGGGCAAGACGACGCTGACCCCTGCGTTCCTGTCGTACCAGACCGCGTTCAAGAACCAGGAGTGGGGGCAGGGCGCCGCGATCGCGTTCATCCTGTTCGTGATCATCGTGGTGTTCACGCTGATCCAGCGCTGGGCGCTCCGAGACCGGCCCGTCTCACGCCGTCGCATCAGGGCGTATGAGGTCGCGGAGAAGGGAGCGATGTCATGAGACTCTCCCCCAAGCAGCTGACCTGGCAGATCGTGCTGTACGGCGTGCTGGTGGTGCTCGCGCTCATCTACGTCTACCCGTTCCTGATCCAGGTCGTCACGAGCTTCAAGACCGACGAGGACGCGGCGTCGAGCGGGATCTCCCTCATCCCCGACGTGTGGACGTTCGCCGCCTATGAGCGCCTGTTCGCGCACTCCGACTTCGCCTCGTGGTTCGTCAACAGCGCGATCGTGACGGTCGTCGTGACGGCAGGGCGCGTGTTCTTCAACTCTCTCGCCGGATACGCTCTCGCGCGCCTCCGGTTCCGCGGACGCGGGGTCGTGTTCGCCGCGCTGGTCGCCGTGATGTCGGTGCCGACCGTCGTGCTCCTGATCCCGAAGTTCCTGGTGATCAACCAGCTCGGAATGTTCAACTCCTACGCCGGGATGATCCTGCCCCTTCTGGTCGACGCCGCCGGCGTCTTCATCATGAAGAACTTCTTCGAGTCCATCCCCGTCTCCGTGGAGGAGCAGGCGCGCATCGACGGCGCCGGCACGTTCCGCCTGTTCTGGTCGGTCGTGCTCCCCATGGCGACCCCCGCGCTCGTCACGATCGTGATCCTGTCGTTCCAAGGATCGTGGAACGAGCTCAGCCACTTCATCGTGTCGACGAACGACCCCGCCCTGACCACGCTCACGAAGGGCGTCGCATCGCTCGCCAGCGGCCAGCTCAGCCAGGGCACCCAGTATCCCCTCAAGCTGGCTGCGGCGCTCATCATGACGATCCCGGTCGCCGTGATGTTCTTCGTGTTCCAGCGCCGCATCATGAACTCCACCGAAGGAGCCGTCAAGGAATGACCGACACCCTCCCCCTCCAGCCGCTGCTCGACGCCGCTGTGATCGTCCTGGAGGCGCCGACGCAGGTGTGGTCGGATGCCGCGGGGACCCTCGGCACGGCGCCGATCCACGGCGTGTACCACGGCGACGTGCGGCACATCCGCGCGATCTCGACCGAGGTCGAGGGGTCGGCTCTCGAGCCCATCGGCTACGGCTCCCCCGACCCGCGGCACGTCCGCTTCACTGACGTGCTCCGGGGCATCGACGACGCCTCGGCCGACCCCAAGGTGCGCCTCGACAGGGAGCGCGCGGTGGTCGCCGGCCGGCTGAGCGAGAGCATCCGGGTGTCCACCGGTCTGGCCACGAGCGTGCCCGTGGTGCTCACGGTGCGCCTCACCCCCGACTTCGCACCGATGCAGTCGGTCAAGGCCGGCCTCCCCGCCGAGGGCGGATGGGAATGGGACGGCGCGACCTGCCGGCGCGGCGACGCCTCCTTCACCGTGCGGGCTCCCGGCGGCGTCATCGAATCGACATCGCACGAGCTGGTGCTGCGCTGGACGCTCGAGACGCCTGCGCGCGGCGAGGCCCACGCCGAATGGTCGGTGGAGCTCGACGACCCGACGCTCGTCGTCATCGCGCCCCCGCGCACGGCGGTGACGGATGCCGGGGACGGCGCGGCGGAGACGCCCGATCCGACAGGCGCACCCGCAACGGCGCCGGCCGATCCGCGCGCGACTCGATGGCTCGCCCAGGCTCTCGCCGACCTCGACGCCCTGCGACTTGCGCTGCCCGAGCATCCGGACGACGCGTTCTACGCCGCCGGCGCGCCGTGGTTCTTCACCCTGTTCGGGCGCGACTCGCTCTGGGCGGCTCGGCTCGCCTTGGGCGACGACACCTCCGTCGCAGCGTCGACCCTGCGCGTGCTCGCACGGCTGCAGGGGACGAGAGCGGATGCCGCGACAGCGGAGGCGCCGGGCAAGATCCCGCATGAGCTGCGCAGCGGAGCGCTGTCGCTGCCGAACGAGGGCGTGCACCTGCCGCCGCTGTACTATGGCACGGTCGACGCCACGGCGCTCTGGGTCTGCCTGCTCGCCGATGCTGCGCAGGCGGGCATGCCCACCGCGGAGGTCCGCGAGCTGCTGCCCGCGCTCCGCCGGGCGCTCGAGTGGATGACCGTGCACGGCGACTCGTCGGGAAGCGGCTTCATCGACTACGTCGACGAGAGCGGCCACGGCCTCGCGAACCAGGGGTGGAAGGACTCCGGCGACTCGATCCAGTGGCGCGACGGGAGCCTCGCCGAGGGCCCGATCGCCCTCAGCGAGGTGCAGGCGTACGCGTACGAGGCCGCTGTGCGCGGCGCGGCACTGCTCGACGAACTGGGCGAGACGGGCGCCACCGAGCTGCGCGCCTGGGCGGCGGACCTCCGCGTGCGGTTCCGTGAGCGGTTCTGGGTCTCGACACCGGAAGGACGCTACCCGGCGATCGCACTCGACGCCCACGGGCGCGCAGTGGACACGCTCACGAGCAACATCGGTCACCTGCTCGGCACAGGGCTCCTCGATGGCGACGAAGAACGCGCGTGCGCCGAGCTGCTGACCTCGCCCGCGCTGTCGAGCGGCTACGGCATCCGCACGCTGTCGACCGGGGCCGCAGGCTACTGGCCTCTCAGCTACCACGGCGGCAGCGTGTGGACGCACGACAGCGCCATCGCGGTGCACGGGATGCTGCGGGCGGGACTCGTGGAGCCGGCCGCCGCCGTGGCGCGGCAGCTGCTCGACGCCGCCGAGGGCTTCGCCTATCGGATGCCGGAGCTGCACGCGGGAGACGAGCGGGTGCCGGGAGGCCGGCCGGTGCCGTACCCCGCGGCGTGCCGTCCGCAGGCGTGGTCGGCGGCCGCGGCCGTCGTCTGCGCGAGGGCTCTCGCCGCCGCGGTCTGACGGCGCGCCTCGAGTATCACCGGATCTGTCACCGGCCCCGCGAGCGGTGCGCGTCAGCTGACCGCCACGCCGTCCTTCCACACCCGCTCCACGAGCGGCACCCCAGGACGATACGCGAGGTGGATGTGCGTCTGCGCCTTCAGCAGCACGAGATCGGCTCGCCGCCCCGGCGCGATCACGCCCACATCGTCACGGCGGAGGGCCGCCGCTCCCCCGGCCGTCGCTGCGTGCAGCGCCTCGGCCGGGGTCATGCCCATGTCGCGCACCGCCACGGCGATGCAGAACGGCATCGAGCTGGTGAAGCTCGACCCCGGATTGGTGTCGCACGCGAGCGCGACGCGCACGCCGGCGTCGATCAGTCGTCGCGCGTCGGGGTAGGGCTGCCGCGTGGAGAACTCCACCCCGGGGAGCAGCGTCAGCACCGTGTCCGACGCGGCGAGCGCCTCGATGTCGGCATCCGTCAGATAGGTGCCGTGGTCGACGGACGCCGCACCGAGCTCGACCGCGAGTCGCACGCCGTCGCCCGGCCCGAGCTGGCCGGCGTGCATACGGGGGGCCAGTCCTCGGGCGATGCCCGCCTCGAGCACCCGCCGCGACTGCTCCACGGTGAACGCACCCGTCTCGCAGAAGACGTCGATCCACTTCGCATACGGGGCACAGGCGTCGAGCATCGGCCCCGTCACGAGGTCGACGTACTCGTCCGGGCGGTCCGCGTACTCGGTCGGCACGACATGCGCGCCGAGGAACGTGACCTCCGGCGTCACCTCGGCGGCCAGGCGCACCAGGCGCTCCTCGTCCTCGACGCTGAGTCCGTACCCGCTCTTGATCTCGACGGTCGTGGTGCCCTGCGCGAGCAGCTCGTCGACGAACCCTCGCAGGCGCGAGCGGAGTTCGTCGTCGGTCGCGGTCCTGGTGGCCGCGACCGTGGAGCGGATGCCGCCGGCCGCATACTTCTGTCCCGCCATCCGTGCCTCGAACTCGGCGGCACGGTCACCCCCGAACACGAGGTGGCTGTGGCTGTCGACGAACCCGGGGATGACGGCGCGGCCTTGCGTGTCGACGACCTCGTCAGCGGCGGGTGCCTCCGCCGCCGCGCCCACCCAGGCGATGCGGTCGCCGTCGATGAGCACGGCAGCGTCATGACGGGCTGGTCCGTCGTTCGTCGTCAGCTCGCCGATGTTCGTGAGGAGAGTGGTCATGTGCCGCCTTCGCCTTCCGTGTGGTGGCCCCGCTCCGCGCAACGCATCCCCCGACCGTGCGCGGAGCGGGACACTGGTACCTCAGAGTCCCATCGGGATCGTGAGTCCGCGCTCGCGCGCGATGTCCTTCGCGTGGTCGTAGCCCGCGTCGACGTGCCGCATGACGCCGGTGCCGGGGTCGTTCGTCAGAACGCGCTCGAGCTTCTGGGCGGCGAGATCCGTGCCGTCGGCGACGGTGACCTGCCCGGCGTGGATCGAGCGGCCGATGCCGACGCCGCCGCCGTGGTGCAACGACACCCAGCTCGCGCCGGATGCGGTGTTCAGCAGTGCGTTGAGCAGAGGCCAGTCGGCGATCGCGTCGGAGCCGTCCTTCATGGCCTCGGTCTCACGGTACGGCGACGCGACCGAGCCGGAATCGAGGTGGTCGCGCCCGATGACGATCGGAGCCGACAGCTCGCCGGAAGCGACCATCTCGTTGAATCTGAGACCAGCCAGGTGACGCTCCTTGTAGCCGAGCCAGCAGATGCGCGCGGGCAGACCCTCGAAATGCACCTTCTCCCCGGCCTTCTCGAGCCAGCGGTGCAGCGCCTTGTCGTCGGGGAACAGCTCGGCGATGGCTCGGTCGGTCTTGTAGATGTCCTCGGGGTCGCCCGAGAGCGCCGCCCAGCGGAACGGTCCGCGACCTTCCTCGAACTGCGGCCGGATGTACGCGGGAACGAAGCCGGGGAACTCGAAGGCGCGCTCGAAGCCGCCCAGCTTCGCCTCTGCTCGGATCGAGTTGCCGTAATCGAAGACGGCGGCACCGGCGTCCTGGAATGCGACCATCGCAGCGACATGCGCGGCCATCGATTCGCGTGAGCGCCGCGTGAACTCCTCGGGATCACGCTCCGCCTCCGCCTTCCAGTCTTCGACGGAGACGCCGATCGGCAGGTAGGCGAGCGGATCGTGCGCGCTGGTCTGGTCGGTGACCACGTCGATCGGCACCCCGCGGCGGAACAGCTCGGGGAACACCTCGGCCGCATTGCCGACGACACCCACCGAGAGCGCCTCACCGGCGTCCTTGGCGGCGACCGCCCTTGCGACGGCCGTGTCGAGGTCGGTGTGGTACTCGTCGAGGTAACCGTGCTCCACACGACGCGCGAGTCGCGTCTCGTCGACGTCGACGATGAGGCACGCCCCCTCGTTGAGGGTGACGGCGAGCGGCTGCGCGCCGCCCATTCCTCCGGCGCCCCCGGTGAGCGACAGGGTCCCGCGCAGAGACTCCTTGCCCAGCGACCGCGCGACCGCCGCGAACGTCTCATACGTCCCCTGCAGGATGCCCTGCGACCCGATGTAGATCCACGACCCGGCGGTCATCTGGCCGTACATGGTGAGGCCGAGAGCTTCCAGCCTGCGGAACTCGGGCCACGTCGCCCAATCGCCCACGAGGTTCGAGTTCGCGATGAGCACGCGCGGGGCCCACTCGTGGGTGCGGAACACACCAACCGGCTTGCCCGACTGCACGAGCAGGGTCTCATCGGGCTCGAGCTCGTCGAGCGTGCGGACGATCGCGTCGTAGGCCTCCCAGCTCCGGGCCGCGCGCCCCGTGCCGCCGTACACCACGAGATCCTCAGGATGCTCGGCGACCTCGGGATCGAGATTGTTCATCAGCATCCGCTTGGCGGCCTCGGCACCCCAGCTCTTGGCGGTGCGCGTGTTGCCGCGGGGTGCGCGGACGGTGCGTGCATCAGTCATCGACGTGCTCCTTTGCGATTCGTGCGATGGCGCCGGACTGCACCAGCGCAGTCACGGCCTCCATGTCCGGGGAGAGGAAACGGTCAGGCCCTGGGCCGCCGGCGACCGTGCGCACGAGGTCTCGGACGGCGCCTGTGGCTGGTCCTGCCTCGAGCGGGGCGCGCAGATCCAGCGCGCGGGCGCCGGTGAGGATCTCGATCGCGAGCACTCGACCGAGCCCGTCGATCGCGCGGCGAAGCTTGCGAGCGGCGGCCCATCCCATCGACACGTGGTCCTCCTGCATCGCCGACGAGGGGATGGAGTCGACAGACGCAGGGACGGCGAGGCGCTTGAGCTCGGACACGATGCCGGCCGCGGCGTACTGGGCGATCATGAGCCCGGAGTCCACGCCCACCTCGTCGGCGAGGAAGGGCGCGAGGCCGCGGTTGCGTGCCGGATCGAGCGCGCGGTCGGTCCGCCGCTCGGATACGGATGCCACGTCGGCGACCGAGATCGCGAGGAAGTCGAGGACCGCCGCGACGGGGGCTCCGTGGAAGTTGCCGTTGGATTCGATCCGCCCGTCGAGCGTGATGATGGGGTTGTCCACCACGCTCGCCAGCTCTCGCTCCGCGATCGCGGTCGCGTGCGCCATCGTGTCGCGCGCGGCACCGTGCACCTGCGGCGAGCAGCGCAGGGAGTACGCGTCCTGCACGCGGCCGTCCTCAGGCCCCTTGTGGCTGTGCACGATCGGCGACCGGCCGAGGAACGCACGCAGGTGCGCGGCGGATTCGGCCTGCCCGTGCTGCGGGCGCAGAGCCATGAGATCCGCGGCGAACACGGCATCCGTGCCCAGTTGCGACTCGATCGACATGGCTGCCGCCATGTCGGCCGTGATCAGGAGAGCATCGAGGTCGTACAGCGCCAACGCGAGCATCCCGAGCATCCCGTCGGTCCCGTTGATGAGCGCCAGGCCCTCCTTCTCGACCAGCGTGAGCGGCGTGATGCCCGCGGCGCGCAGGGCATCGGATGCCGAGACGAGCGCTCCGGACGCATCGCGCACGTCGCCTTCGCCCATGGCCGCGAGAGCGATGTGGGCGAGCGGGGCCAGGTCACCGGAGCAGCCCAGTGAACCGTACTCGCGCACGACGGGGACGATGCCCGCGTTCAGCAGCGCCGCATACGTCTCGACCACGACAGGCCGCACACCCGTGCGTCCCGACGCGAGCGTCTGCAGACGGAGGAGCTGGAGACCGCGAACGACTTCGCGCTCGACCTCGGGGCCGGTGCCCGCGGCATGCGACCGGATCAGGCTGGCCTGGAGCTGCATGCGGCGCTCCGGCGCGATGAAGGTCGTGGCGAGGGCGCCGAACCCGGTCGAGACGCCGTAATGCGGGTCGGGATCCGCGGCGAGACCGTCGATCACGCTGCGTGTCTCGGCGACGCGCTCGAGCGCTTCCGGGGCGACGACGACCGGCGCGCCATGACGCGCGACGGAGACCACGTCGGCGAGCCGCAGAGGCTCGGAGCCGACGAGAACGGAAGGCAGATCACTCATGACTTGATTCCACACCTTCGGAGTGCTCTCGGGAGGGTGATCGTGGCAGGCTGTGTCTGTGATCACAGACAACAGCGAGACGCACTCCGCCCGGGTGCCGGCCGCGGAGCACACCCTCCGCATCCTCAGCTACCTGGCGGGGCGTCCGGCACCGGTCGCCGCATCCGCCATCGCACGCGATCTGGAGCTGCCACGATCGACGGTGTACCACCTGCTCGCGACGCTGGCAGCACACGGGTTCGTGCTGCACCTGCGCGAGGACCGGCGCTGGGGCCTCGGCACTTCGGCGTTCGAGCTCTCCGGCGGGTACGCCAGACAACAGCCCCTCGCGCGCCTGGGGCGACCTCTCGTGGCCGCACTGTCCGACCGGCTCGGCGAAAGCGCACACCTCGCCGTGATGAGCGGCGGAGACGTGCTCTACATCGTCGAGGAACGCGCACCGCGCCGCCCAGCACTCATCACCGACGTCGGCGTGCGCCTGCCTGCGCACCTCACCGCGACGGGGAGGGCCATGCTGGCCGCGCTCCCCCGCGAGCAGGTCCGTGCTCTCTATCCGTCGGCGGCCGCGTTCCCCGACCGGACGGGGCACGGCCCCCGCACGCCGAGGGAGCTCCGCGAACTGCTGCGTGAGGTGAGGGCGCGGGGATACGCGACCGAGAACAGCGAGGTCGCTGAGGGCCTCCGCAGCGTGGGTGTGGCCGTCGCCGACCACACCGGGTGGCCTGTGGCCGCCGTCGCCGTGACGTGGCCCGGTGACGGCGGCGACGAGGCCCGGCTGGCCGATGCTGTCGCGGAGACAGCACAGACTCTGGAGTCGCGCCTGAAGCGGTGACGACCCTGCGGGCTCCTCGCCGGCACAAGATCGATGATTAACGCAAGAAGGCCACCCAACATTGGGTGGCCTTCTTGTTTAAAAGGAGTCCGGCGGTGTCCTACTCTCCCACAGGGTCCCCCCTGCAGTACCATCGGCGCTGTGAGGCTTAGCTTCCGGGTTCGGAATGTGACCGGGCGTTTCCCTCACGCTATGGCCGCCGAAACACTATTGATGTTTCAAAAACCTAGCGATGACACACGTGTTCATCGTGTCGGTGGTTTTCGACCGTACATCGAGAACCACAAAGTGGACGCGGGCACCCGCAACGGGTGTGTTATCAAGTCATCGGCTTATTAGTACCAGTCAGCTGCATGCATTACTGCACTTCCACATCTGGCCTATCAACCCAGTAGTCTGGCTGGGAGCCTCTCACCCGAAGGTATGGAAGTCTCATCTTGAGGCCGGCTTCCCGCTTAGATGCTTTCAGCGGTTATCCATCCCGAACGTAGCTAATCAGCGGTGCTCCTGGCGGAACAACTGACACACCAGAGGTTCGTCCAACCCGGTCCTCTCGTACTAGGGTCAGATCCTCTCAAACTTCCTACGCGCGCAGCGGATAGGGACCGAACTGTCTCACGACGTTCTAAACCCAGCTCGCGTACCGCTTTAATGGGCGAACAGCCCAACCCTTGGGACCTACTCCAGCCCCAGGATGCGACGAGCCGACATCGAGGTGCCAAACCATGCCGTCGATATGGACTCTTGGGCAAGATCAGCCTGTTATCCCCGAGGTACCTTTTATCCGTTGAGCGACAGCGCTTCCACAAGCCACTGCCGGATCACTAGTCCCGACTTTCGTCCCTGCTCGACCTGTCAGTCTCACAGTCAAGCTCCCTTGTGCACTTACACTCGACACCTGATTGCCAACCAGGTTGAGGGAACCTTTGGGCGCCTCCGTTACTTTTTGGGAGGCAACCGCCCCAGTTAAACTACCCACCAGGCACTGTCCCTGAACCGGATCACGGTTCGAAGTTAGATATCCAGAGTGACCAGAGTGGTATTTCAACAATGACTCCACGAATACTGGCGTACCCGCTTCACAGTCTCCCACCTATCCTACACAAGCCACACCGAACACCAATACCAAGCTGTAGTAAAGGTCACGGGGTCTTTCCGTCCTGCTGCGCGTAACGAGCATCTTTACTCGTAATGCAATTTCGCCGAGTTCGCGGTTGAGACAGTTGGGAAGTCGTTACGCCATTCGTGCAGGTCGGAACTTACCCGACAAGGAATTTCGCTACCTTAGGATGGTTATAGTTACCACCGCCGTTTACTGGGGCTTAAATTCTCAGCTTCGCCTTACGGCTAACCGGTCCTCTTAACCTTCCAGCACCGGGCAGGCGTCAGTCCGTATACATCGTCTTGCGACTTGGCACGGACCTGTGTTTTTAGTAAACAGTCGCTACCCACTAGTCTCTGCGGCCACCACACCCTTTCGGAGCAGGTCCTAATAAGTGGATGGCCCCCCTTCTCCCGAAGTTACGGGGGCATTTTGCCGAGTTCCTTAACCACGATTCTCTCGATCTCCTCGGTATTCTCTACCTGACCACCTGAGTCGGTTTGGGGTACGGGCAGCTAGAACCTCGCGTCGATGCTTTTCTCGGCAGCATAGGATCACCCACTTTTCATCCGCATCGTGTCTCAGCCTGCATGAACGGCGGATTTGCCTACCGTTCGGCCTACGCACTTGCACCAGGACAACCATCGCCTGGCTTGGGCTACCTTCCTGCGTCACACCTGTTAATACGCTAACCGCACCAGCATGGGGTCACGTGCTCCCCACCACGGTGCCACCCGAAGGTGACGATGTGATGGTTCGGACGTTTAGCACCACTGGATTAGCTTGGGCGGTTCTTCGCCGGTACGGGAATATCAACCCGTTGTCCATCGACTACGCCTGTCGGCCTCGCCTTAGGTCCCGACTTACCCAGGGAAGATTAGCTTGACCCTGGAACCCTTGGTCTTTCGGAGGACGTGTTTCTCACACGTCTTTCGCTACTCATGCCTGCATTCTCACTCGTGTAGCGTCCACGGCTAGATCACTCTGCCGCTTCACCCGCCACACGACGCTCTCCTACCCATCAACACGGCTGGACCACGAAGGCCTACCACTAATGTCAATGCCACAACTTCGGTGGCGTGCTTGAGCCCCGTTACATTGTCGGCGCGGAATCACTTGACCAGTGAGCTATTACGCACTCTTTCAAGGGTGGCTGCTTCTAAGCCAACCTCCTGGTTGTCAGAGCAACTCCACATCCTTTCCCACTTAGCACGCGCTTAGGGACCTTAGTTGGTGGTCTGGGTTGTTTCCCTCTCGACTATGAAGCTTATCCCCCACAGTCTCACTGCTGCGCTCTCACTTACCGGCATTCGGAGTTTGGCTGACGTCAGTAACCTTGTAGGGCCCATCGGCCATCCAGTAGCTCTACCTCCGGCAAGAAACACGCAACGCTGCACCTAAATGCATTTCGGAGAGAACCAGCTATCACGAAGTTTGATTGGCCTTTCACCCCTATCCACAGCTCATCCCCTCAGTTTTCAACCTAAGTGGGTTCGGCCCTCCACGACGTCTTACCGTCGCTTCAGCCTGGCCATGGATAGATCACTTCGCTTCGGGTCTAGGACATGCGACTGAAACGCCCTATTCAGACTCGCTTTCGCTACGGCTACCCCACACGGGTTAACCTCGCCACATATCACTAACTCGCAGGCTCATTCTTCAAAAGGCACGCTGTCACACCTACCAGGGGTGCTCCAACGGTTTGTAAGCAAACGGTTTCAGGTACTATTTCACTCCCCTCCCGGGGTACTTTTCACCTTTCCCTCACGGTACTTGTCCGCTATCGGTCATCTGGGAGTATTTAGGCTTATCAGGTGGTCCTGACAGATTCACACGGGATTTCACGGGCCCCGTGCTACTCGGGATACTCTCCACGCCAGAACACGCATTTCGACTACGGGGTTGGCACCCTCTATGACCGGCCTTTCAAGACCGTTCGTCTATACGCTTCTGTCACGTCGCCAGTTCGGCAGAACTGACAGGAAAGTCCCACAACCCCCAACGTGCAACGCCTGCCGGCTCTCACACACGCTAGGTTTAGCCTGATCCGGTTTCGCTCGCCACTACTCACGGAATCGCTGTTGCTTTCTCTTCCTGTGGGTACTGAGATGTTTCACTTCCCCACGTTCCCTCTACCCGCCCTATATATTCAGACGGGAGTCACTAGGTCGGCACGCCGCCCAGCGGGGTTTCCCCATTCGGACACCCTCGGATCAAAACTTGCTTATCAGTTCCCCGAGGCTTATCGCAGATTGCTACGTCCTTCTTCGGCTCCAGATGCCAAGGCATCCACCGTTTGCTCTTAAAGACTTGAAATCACATGAGCTGATCTATCGATCATTCGTTGTGAAACGACCCCCAAAGGGATCGTCTCTAAGATGCTCGCGTCCACTGTGTAGTTCTCAAAGTACGGTCGGTACCCCTCGCCCCTCCCACCCGGGAGACAACGAAAGGCCCAGAGGAACAGTCCAACCCAACGGCCGGCCCGGTCCCTCAGGACCCAACAGCGTGCAGGCACCGAAACCCTTCACCCAGACGTTCCCACAGCAAGCTGCGTACTAACCCGAGATCCACTCTCGATGCCATGTCAAATGTTCCACCCATGAGCTCCCAGCGAACCACATTCGGGCTCGATCCGGGTTCTGGAGGCCCGAAGACCTCAGATGCTCCTTAGAAAGGAGGTGATCCAGCCGCACCTTCCGGTACGGCTACCTTGTTACGACTTAGTCCTAATTACCGATCCCACCTTCGACGGCTCCCTCCACAAGGGTTAGGCCACCGGCTTCAGGTGTTACCGACTTTCATGACTTGACGGGCGGTGTGTACAAGACCCGGGAACGTATTCACCGCAGCGTTGCTGATCTGCGATTACTAGCGACTCCGACTTCATGAGGTCGAGTTGCAGACCTCAATCCGAACTGGGACCGGCTTTTTGGGATTCGCTCCACCTCACGGTATTGCAGCCCTTTGTACCGGCCATTGTAGCATGCGTGAAGCCCAAGACATAAGGGGCATGATGATTTGACGTCATCCCCACCTTCCTCCGAGTTGACCCCGGCAGTATCCCATGAGTTCCCACCATAACGTGCTGGCAACATAGAACGAGGGTTGCGCTCGTTGCGGGACTTAACCCAACATCTCACGACACGAGCTGACGACAACCATGCACCACCTGTTTACGAGTGTCCAAAGAGTTGACCATTTCTGGCCCGTTCTCGTATATGTCAAGCCTTGGTAAGGTTCTTCGCGTTGCATCGAATTAATCCGCATGCTCCGCCGCTTGTGCGGGTCCCCGTCAATTCCTTTGAGTTTTAGCCTTGCGGCCGTACTCCCCAGGCGGGGAACTTAATGCGTTAGCTGCGTCACGGAATCCGTGGAATGGACCCCACAACTAGTTCCCAACGTTTACGGGGTGGACTACCAGGGTATCTAAGCCTGTTTGCTCCCCACCCTTTCGCTCCTCAGCGTCAGTTACGGCCCAGAGATCTGCCTTCGCCATCGGTGTTCCTCCTGATATCTGCGCATTCCACCGCTACACCAGGAATTCCAATCTCCCCTACCGCACTCTAGTCTGCCCGTACCCACTGCAGGCCCGAGGTTGAGCCTCGGGATTTCACAGCAGACGCGACAAACCGCCTACGAGCTCTTTACGCCCAATAATTCCGGATAACGCTTGCGCCCTACGTATTACCGCGGCTGCTGGCACGTAGTTAGCCGGCGCTTTTTCTGCAGGTACCGTCACTCTCGCTTCTTCCCTGCTAAAAGAGGTTTACAACCCGAAGGCCGTCATCCCTCACGCGGCGTTGCTGCATCAGGCTTCCGCCCATTGTGCAATATTCCCCACTGCTGCCTCCCGTAGGAGTCTGGGCCGTGTCTCAGTCCCAGTGTGGCCGGTCACCCTCTCAGGCCGGCTACCCGTCGACGCCTTGGTGAGCCATTACCTCACCAACAAGCTGATAGGCCGCGAGCCCATCCCCAACCGAAAAATCTTTCCAACCACAGAAGATGCCTTCATGGCTCATATCCAGTATTAGACGCCGTTTCCAGCGCTTATCCCAGAGTCAGGGGCAGGTTGCTCACGTGTTACTCACCCGTTCGCCACTGATCCCACAGAGCAAGCTCCGTGTTCACCGTTCGACTTGCATGTGTTAAGCACGCCGCCAGCGTTCATCCTGAGCCAGGATCAAACTCTCCGTAAAAAAGAAATGCATACACCACCGGGAAAAACGGCGACGCAGCGAGTTTGAAACTGACCAAAAGAATGAATATCAAACTGACATTCACATCAATGATCCAAAGGAATTCTCAACCAGCCCGAAGACTGGACGAGGAAAATTTGGCATTTGACAAGTGCACGCTGTTGAGTTCTCAAGGATCGGACGCTCCCCCGACCCAGCCATCACAACCAGGCCCGAAGGGCAACTTCACAATCATACCCACCCTCCCCCACACATCAAACCGACATGTTCAGAAGGAGTGGACCAGATTCATCACCCGGCGCTGACCGCGCCGAGGCAACTTCACTAGTGTATCCGTTCCCGCGCGGCTGTCAAATCGACGCTGCCGGGACAGGATCCTCCACCTTGGACAGAAGTGGTCCGTGATCCGCTTCGAGAAGCTGATCCGGTGGAGGCGGTTCTCCGCTTGAGGGGGGTGAGGCTCTCGGCCTCTCCGCTTCCCTGTGGGGCGAACAGGTAATAACTTACGTGGATTCCGGGGTCCGGGCAAATCGCCCCGTTCCGCCGGGCGTGTCGCGCTCGAGCGCACGGATCAGCCGACTACGGCTGCGTGCCGTCCGCATACGAAGGACCCGGTATGCGAAGAAGCCCCCGAGCGAGTGCTCGGGGGCTTCTTCCGTTCGGTGGACCTAAGGGGATTCGAACCCCTGACCTCCTCGATGCGAACGAGGCGCGCTACCAACTGCGCCATAGGCCCTTGACCTCGTCTACGTTATCACGCGATCAGAGGTGCTCGCGCACGAGGGTCACCCCGCCGCTCTCCGCGCGAGGAGCTGACGCACGTGCGCTTCGATCTCCGCGTCGTCGACGAACCCCATCTGCGCATACGGCGATGAGGCGGCCGGCAACTGCACCGGCTCGGCGGGAGCCATGCGCTCCGCGCGCTCGCGGAGCTCCGCCAGTCGCGCCGCCTTGCGCCGTTCCTCCTGCGCATCGATCTCGGCCTGCGCCACCTGCGCGCGAGAACCTGCCTTGGATACGAGGGGCTCGGGCAGCGGGCGCGGAGTCCAGGTGGCAGCACCCTGATCGTGCAGCACCGGGGTCGACCGGCGCACCACGGGGAGCTCCGTCGACGCAACCGGCATCCGTCGACGCGCTGCACGCTGCGTCACCGCCGCCATCCGCTGCAGCGTGACCGCCGAGAGCAGCGCGACGGGTCCTCCGATCCACAGCAGGAGCGACGAGGACGCCGCCATGACCTGCCATACGCCGACGCCGACGAGGACGAGCCCCGACACCAGACCGATGGTCGCACCGAGACGCACGCGGCGACGCGCGCGCGTCTGCCGCACCACCGGGTCGGCCTTGGTAGCGGCGAGCTGCTCCTTGAGGAGCAGCAGCTCAGCGGCTTCCTTCTCCGACTGCAGCCGCTTGGCCAGCTTCTGCTGGGCGAGTGCGGTGCGCGCCGTGAGCTCGAGATGCACCTCCCCCGGCGTCTCGCTGGTCTCGGCGAGCACCCGGAGAGCCTGGTTCAGTCGCACCGCGTTGCGCTCGGCGGCGTTGTACTGGAACCGCCCGCGCCACGAGGGCAGAAGGTAGAGCATCCACAGCAGCACGGCGACGAGGAAGATCACTCCTCCGCTCAGCACCGGCCCGTCCATACCGACAACGGTAAGGGAACCCGCGGTGCGTGCGGC
Source organism: Microbacterium sp. XT11 (assembly GCF_001513675.1). Lineage (NCBI taxonomy): Bacteria > Bacillati > Actinomycetota > Actinomycetes > Micrococcales > Microbacteriaceae > Microbacterium > Microbacterium sp. XT11. The sequence goes on from NZ_CP013859.1 coordinate 3,397,941, forward strand.
TCAGGGCGCGACGTGTGTCGCGATCACCGGATACGCGATCAGGGGGTCAGCCGGTCCGCAGGTGGGACGGTCGCGGCATTCGGCGGCACCTGGCCGCTCAGCCACCGAGCGAGCACGCCCTGGGGGACGTCTTCCTTGGTCAGGGCGAAGGCGTAATGGTCGCGCCAGTCGCCGTCGATGTGGATGTACCGCCGCCGCAGACCCTCGTACCGGAAGCCGAGCTTCTGCACCACTCGCAGGCTCGCGGCGTTCTCGGGCCGGATGCAGATCTCCATGCGGTGCAGTCCGTACTCGACGAAGCACGCGTCGGTGGCGAGAGCGACCGCGGTCGGGGTGATGCCCTTGCCGGCGAAACGCTCGCTCACCCAGTAGCCGATGGTCGCCGAACACAGGGATCCTCGGGCCACACCCCACACGTTGAGCTGCCCGGCGATCTCGCCCTCGTACTCCATGACGAACGGATACCCGGTGCCGTCACGGTACTGCTGCAGGAGACGACGGATGCTGAGCCGCATGTCGAACGACACAGACCCGTGCGGCACCGTCGCCTCCCACGGCTGGAGCCACGCGCGGTTGGACAGGAGCTCGTGCTGCAGCGGCCGCGCGGCGCGCGTGCGCACGAGCCGCAGTTGTATCGGACCGTGCCGCATCCCTGTCGCCAGATCCATGTGCGCACTCCCGACGCCGCGGTGCCGCCTAGAGGCGTTCCGCGAATTCCTTGAGCCACGGACGCAGCTCTGGTCCGAGGTCGTCGCGGTCGGACGCCAGCTGCACGATGGCCTTGATGTAGTCGACGCGGTCGCCGGTGTCGTAGCGGCGACCACGGAAGATCACGCCCACCACGCCGGGGCCGGACGGGTCGGTCGCAAGCTCCTGCAGCGCGTCGGTCAGCTGGATCTCTCCGCCCTTGCCTGGCTCGGTGCGCTCGAGGATCTCGAACACCGACGACGGCAGCACGTAGCGCCCGATGATCGCCAGGTTCGACGGAGCGTCCTCCGCAGCGGGCTTCTCGACGAGGCCCGTGACGCGCACGGCCTCGGAGCCCTCGATCGGCTCGACAGCGGCCGCGCCGTAGAGGTGGATGCTGGCGGGGTCGACCTCCATGAGTGCGACGACGGCGGCTCCGGTGCGCTCGTGCTCGGCGATCATCTCGGTCAGCAGCGGGTCGCGCTCGTCGATGAGGTCGTCACCCAGCAGGACCGCCATCGAGCTGTCCCCGACGTGCGTCTTCGCGCGGAGGACGGCGTGACCCAGACCCTTGGGCTCGCCCTGACGGACGAAGTGGATGTCGGCGAGGTCGCTCGACTTCATCACGCGCTCGAGGCGACCCATGTCGCCCTTCTCGGTGAGCTTGACCTCGAGCTCCGGCACCGAGTCGAAGTGGTTGGAGATGGCGTTCTTGTTGCGGCCGATGATGACCAGGATGTCTTCGATCCCTGCATCCGCCGCCTCTTCCACGACGTACTGGATCGCCGGCTTGTCGACAACGGGCAGCATCTCCTTCGGCATCGCCTTCGTCGCAGGCAGGAAACGCGTCCCCAGTCCTGCTGCGGGAATGACGGCTTTGATCTTCTGATGACCCATTGCTCCAGCCTAGCGGTGACCCGCCCCGTAGACTCGGAGGCATGTCGAATGACATCGAGCACGCGAAACGCGCACTGCGCGCCGAGCTCCGCGAGCGCCGGCAGCTGCTGAGCGAGTCGCAGCGTGACGAGGCGGCCGCGGCCATCGCCCGCCGACTCGACGATCTCGTCGACACGCTGGGAGCGCGATCGATCTCGTGCTACCTCTCCACGACGACCGAACCCGGCACGCGCGAGTTCGTGTCGAGCGCCGTCCGCCGCGGCATCCGCGTGCTGCTGCCCATCACCCGGGCCGACGGACTTCTCGACTGGGCCGTGGCGACCGACGACGACGAGGTGGCCGAGGGCCTGCACGGCCTCCCCGAGCCGACGGGCGAGGTGCTGGGGCCGATCGCCGTCAACGACGTCGACCTCATGATCATCCCCGCGGCGGCCGTCGACCGCACGGGCATGCGCATGGGGTGGGGCCGCGGCTACTTCGACAAGACCATCGGCTCCATGGAGAAGTGCCCTCCCGTCTACGCGGTCATCTATGATTCCGAGGTACTCGACTCCCTGCCTCGCGAGGTGCACGACCAGCCGGTGACCGGCGTCGTCACCCCGACGCAGACCCTGAACCTGTCGCAGACGCGACGCTGAACACACGAGGACGGCTATGCCCACTTACGCCTATGCCTGCACGACGTGCGGACACCAGTTCGACGCGGTGCAGAGCTTCTCCGACGACGCTCTGACCATCTGCCCCGAATGCGGAGGCGCGCTGCGCAAGCAGTACGGGTCGATCGGGGTGACCTTCAACGGCTCCGGCTTCTATCGCACGGACTCGCGCGCGAAATCTGGTGCATCGAAGGATGCTTCGGCATCATCGAAGTCGGAATCGTCGACGAGCGCCACGAAGGCTCCCGCGTCGAGCCCCGCCTCCACCTGAGGCGCGATCCGAATAGGGGAGAAACATGTTCAAGGGCTTCAAGGAGTTCATCTCGCAAGGCAACGTCATCGACCTCGCGGTGGCCGTCGTCATCGGCGGTGCGTTCACCGCGATCGTCAACGCGGTGGTGTCGTCGATCATCAACCCGCTCGTGTCGCTGTTCTTCGACGCCGACTCGACGGGCAAGATCGGCATCCCCACGCACGGCATCTACGGCCAGGAGGTGACGTTCCCGATCGGGGACCTCATCAGCGCGATCATCAGCTTCCTCGCCGTCGCTCTCGTCGTCTACTTCGTGTTCGTCGTGCCGATGAACAAGTACAAGGAGCGTCAGGCCGCGAAGAACCCGAAGGTCGAGGAGCCGACGCTCCCCACCGAGCAGGAGCTGCTCATCGAGATCCGCGACCTGCTCCGCAAGCAGCAGGCCTGACCCGCTGACGACAAGCCCGACCCGCTGACAAGAGGAGCACGGTGCCCATGGCGCCGTGCTCCTCTTCTGCATCCGGCTCGGTCACGGGTCAGTAGTGCGGCGGCACCTCGCGCCGCATCCGCTCGTCGTTGGGTCCGCCGCCGTCAGCGCCCGACCCGGGTCCGCTCTCCGACGCTGCTCTCCCAGATGCGCCACCCGGCACGGCGGTGTCCGGCTCCGGGTCCGTGCCGGGCGCAGGGGTCAGCCGCGCTCTGCGCGATCCGGCAACACGGACCACCCGCTGTCTCGGACGCTCGGGGTCTTCAGGCATCTCTCGCGTCGTCGGCATCGATCGGTTGGGTGTCGTTCTCGGCACGGGGGGCGGACGGCGAGATCCCGAGGACGCCGGCGATCCGCGTCGCCACGGTCGTCGGGTCGCTGTACAGGTCGAAAGCGTGCACGCGCACGTAGTGCCAGCCGAGGCGGCGAAGCACATTGGGCCGCAGCCGCAGCGTCTCACGAAGCGACTCGCCGCGCGATTCGGGGTCGGACTCGATGACCACGGCCTTCCCGCCGTGCTGCGCCACCAGCGGCAGCAGGCCGCGGTAGTCGACGTCGACGGAGGCGCCAAGGCGCCGCAGCTCGCGAGCCAGCGCCAGCGTGAGCGGATCGGCGAGATCCTCGAGGCGGGGGGCGCGGCCTCGACCGGCCAAGCCGCCGAGGATCGACATGAGCGTCGCGGCGCCGTACTCGAGGCGACCGTCGTCGAACGCGGACGGACGGATCGACGACACGATCACCATCGACCGGCGAGCCCGCGTCATGCCGACGGTCAGCAGGCGTTCGCCATCGGGCGATGACAGGTCGCCGAAGTCGCTGAGCACGCGACCGTGCTTCGTGAGGCCGAACCCGAGCGAGAAGATCACGCGGTCGCGGCTCTCCGCCACCGACTCCTCGAGCGTGAGCACCGCGAAGGGCTCTGCGGTGTCGCGGCCGACGAAGTCCGCGACGTCAGATCGGCCGGCGAACGCGGCGGTGACGGCTGCACGCACGCGCTCCGCATGCCGAGTGCTCGCGGTCACGACCATGAGCGATTCCTCCGGGCGGTGCACGGCGTGCTCGACGACGAGCGTCACCACTCGGGCCACTTCGGCATCGGGGCTCTCGACGGCTCCCGACACCGGATCGGGCGTGCCGGTGCCGCCCTCGACGTAGTCGACCGTCAGGCTGCCGCGGCCGAGGTACGAACCGGCCCAGGGCAAGGAGACGATCTCGCCGCCGTAGAACGCGTCGTTGATGAGCTCGACCAGGTCTTCACCGCCGGCACGGTAGCTGCGCGTGAGCGTCGCCACCGGAAGCAGCTCTGACAGCCGCTCGAAGACCGACACCTCGTCGAAGGGCACCTCGGCCTCCCACGCGGGATCGGGATCGACGGCCACCTGGAACGGAGTCGGGCGCTGGGTGACCGGGTCGCCGAACGCGATGACCTGCCGTGCGCGACGGATGGCCGGTGCGGCCTCCGCGAGATTGATCGCCGCGGCGTCGACGAGCAGCACGGCGTCGAACTCCACCGAGTCGGGGATCTCCGGCACGAGGTACGGCGACGAGATCCACACCGGTGCGAGAGCGTTCATCAGGGTGGGCGCAGCGCTCACGAGCTCCGCCGTGGTCGTCCCCTGCTGGGTCAGCGCCCGGCGGAGGTTCTGCGCCTCCTGCGGCTCGTCGACGATGGCGATCTTCCATTGATTCGCGAGCTGCCACGCCAGGAGCGGACCGGCGGCTGCCGCGTGCGCCTCGTCGACCAGCCGGAAGTCCCGCTCCAGGCGGTCGACCACGGCCGTGTTCGCACCGAGCAGCGCCCGGTTGTCCTGCAGCGCCCGCTCGAGGAGCGACTGCCACCAGGCGAACTCCAGCTCGTCGCCGACACGATCCTCCGAGACGTGCCGCACCGAGAGCTCGGTGAGAAGGGGCTCGAGGCCCAGCCCGGCCAGACGATCGCGCAGGGTGGCCCGTTCGACGAGGTTCTCGAAGACGTCGGACTTCGCCGCGAGCCCCGCGAGAGTCCGCACGAGCCTGGCGACGGGGAGCGACGCGAGCGGCTCCCGGCGGCCCCGCGCGGCGTCGAGCTCGGCGAGCTCCGCGTCGACCCGCTGCCACGAGGCGTGCACCTCGGCGAGCCCGATGGGGATCTCCGGCGCCACGCCCGCGTCGACGTACCTCTGCCATTGCGTCCGCTGCGTCTGGATGCGCAACAGCGCCTCGTGCATCTCTGTGATGTGGACGCCCGGGCGCACGTACTCCTTCGCAAGGCGCCGGAGCCGGCGGCGGTTCGCCGAGGACATCCCCGGTGCGTCGCGGCGTGAGCCGTGCGCCTGGATGAGCTCCCCCAGCGGACGCTCGAAGACCGTCGGGCTGAACCGGTCGAGGGAATCGCGGATGCCCTCGAGGAGTCGGAGGTACTCGCCCAGCTCGTCCACCGTCGCGAACGGTCGCATGTGGGTCTGCGCGATCAGCGCGTAGCCGCGCTCCAGCAGAGCGGGCACGCTCGCCGCGTGCAGCCGGGAAGCCAGTTCGTGCGCAGCGCGCGCGGCCTCGGTGCTCGTGAAGCTCACGCCGTACCAGGGCGAGTCGTCGGGCCCGAACCGGAACTCCCCCAGGCGCGCGGCGTGAGCGAGCGCGGCGGCCGCCTCACTGCGGTCTCCCGCCAGTCGGCGCAGCGTGTCCTGGCTCAGCCTCGCCGTGGTCGACGGCGGATGCGGGAGCGATGCCAGTCGCGTCAGGTGGCGAGTAGCGTCGAGGACCGACGCGTTCGTGCCGGGGACCGGAGCGGTGAGTGCCTGCCGGTAGTCGCGCAGCACGGTGCGCAGCCGCACGAGCGCGTCATCCACGTCGCTCACCTTGGGCGCTACGGCCTTCTCGTTGCGTCCGATGGCGCGGACGAGGTCGCGGCGGAGGGTCGCGGGCGAGACGGCGAGGCTGTCCAGGCCGATGCCGGCGAGGCGATGCCGCACCCCGTCGAGGGTCGAGCGCCGCGCCGACACGACGAGCACCCGCTTGCCCGCGCGCACGAGCTCGCCGAGGGCGTTGATGACGGTCTGGGTGCCCCCTGTGCCGGGGAGCGTCGCGATGGTCATCGAATGACCGGCCGCGATCCTGGCGAGCACGGCCTCCTGCTCGGCATCCGCGTCGAGGAGCAGATTGTCGGATGCCGGCGCCCTCTCGTCGGGGCTCGTGACGGTCGGCTCCGGCCGCCGCGCCGTGACCTGCTCGCGGTCGCCGACGTGCCCGCCCAGCGCGTTGAGCACGACGTGGTCGAGGTTCCTGCTGTCCCGGGCCATCGCACCACCGACGTCGGCGAAGGTCGAGACGACGAGGCGCGGCTGCACGGAGAACGTCTCGATGGAACGCGTGCTCGCGCGGAGGCTGTCGATGACGGGCTGCGGCTTGAAGATGCCGCCGTCATAGGCGAGCGCCGCCAGCGCGTGCGCGTCGATCGTGAGTCCGAAGTGGTCGCGCGCGATGCGCACGAGCTCCGGGTTCACCTCGAACACGCCATGCAGCTTCAGCTCGAAGTCGGTGTGGTGCCGGCGGATGGCGAGCGGGCGCAGGAGCACCGGCGCTGCGAAGTCCGCGCCGCCGATGCGCCATCCCGCGACGCCGACGGCGAGGTGCACGGCCTCGATGCCGCGGACGGTGCGCAGCTCGGTGTTCTTGGCGGTGATGCGTTCGGCGGCGAGACGCGCGGTGCGGAGTCCCACCTCGTCGCGGAACAGGTTCGAGAGCAGCGTGGACTTGCCGGTGATGAACTGCGGGAGGCTGCCGGGGTGCGCCTTCGAGATGTCGATGCCCGACTCGATCGTGTCGCGGAACGAGGTGAGCGGCGACGGCCCGCCCAGGTCGGCTGCCTCGGCACGCAGCCGCGCACGCTCGGAGTCCGCGGCATGCGCCACGTCGACACCGGTCGTCGTGGCGTGGAGGTCGCCGAGCGTCACCGCAGCCTCGGTCGCCGCCTGGTTCGCAGCCTTTCCTTCACGTCGCCACACACTTCACACCCTAGGCGCGACGCGACGCAGGACGCGTATCCCGGGCGGGTTTCACGGGAATTCCGCGCGTGAACGGCCCCGATGCCCGCCGGAACTCGTCCTCCACCGTCGCGCCGATCCGACGAGCTATCCACCGAACACGTCAACGGGCGACGATCAGGTCGCCGCAGGCGCGGAGGATAGGTCCATGACATTCCGCTACGACTTCGCACCGACGCCCTTCGGCGACGCGCTCGCGGTCTTCTCCGACGAGGGCATCGTGCGGTTCGATCTCTCCGAGTCCGCAGACCCATCGGTCCCCTGGCTTCTCGAGTCGGTATCCGCCCGGCTGGGCGCCGTCCCGGAGGCTGCGCCCGGCGCGGCCGACGAGCTCGCGCACCTCCTCGACGACTACTTCGACGGGGCGCCCGTGCGGTTCGACGAGCATCTCCGATTCGACTGGCGTCTGGTCAACGGGTTCGCTCGACGCGCGCTGCAGACGATCTGCACGATCGGATGGGGCGAGACGCTCAGCTACGGCGAGGTGGCTGTGCTCGCCGGTCACCCCGGTGCCGCGCGCGCGGTGGGCACGGCCTGTCGGCTGACGCCGTTCTCGGTCATCGTTCCCGTGCACCGCGTCGTCCGCTCGGACGGCACGCCCGGTCAGTACGGCGCGCACCCGGAGCGGAAGCGGTTCCTCCTCGATCTCGAGTCCGCACGCAGCTGAGCGGCACGACGCTGACGCAGGCAGACTCGGCTTCCGCAGCGGCGAGCGCTGTGGTCCCCGGGGGGGCGGCGGTGCTCCAGCCGACCGCTGCGACATTGGCGCGGGTCCCGGCGTGTAGGCCGCCGGGGCCCGCGTGTCCTGAACCGCGACACCACAGGAACGCGGACAGCGGGATTCGCTCCCCACGGATTCGGCCTCCACGGATTCGGCACCTGCGGAATCGGCACCTGCGGATTCGGCACCGGCGGATTCGGCACGTGCGGAAAGACACCGGCGATTCGACACCGACGCAAATCGACGCCGCTGCGATCGACATCGGGATTCGATGACACGAAAGCCAAGACTCAGGCGCAATCGACTTCTGGGGCGATGGAAGTCGGCGGCGATCGATATCGGATGCAAATGGAATCGACAGAAGCAGAATGACCATGCGGAACCCGCGGTGAGTGCAATCGGCATCCGGTGCTAGAGTCTTCGCTACGACCGGGAGCACGGCGCCGTCACCCGAAGGCAGGAAGACGTGAGCACATCGTCCGAGCTCGAACCCGAGAGCGAGCTCGTCGCACGCGCGGTACGCGAGTTGGCGCGCCGCACCCGCTTCCCGGTGGCCTTCGGCGGGCTCATCGAGCAGGGCGTGGTGAACGTCACCAGCATCGTGGGCAACCGCACCCGCAGCCTCGAGGGTCTTCGAGTGCGGCCCGAACGCGGACTCGGCGGCCGAGCCATGATGGAGCTCCGCCCCCGCATGACGAACGACTACGGGTCATCGCAGCAGATCACGCACGACTACGACGTGTTCGTGCTGGGCGAAGGGCTCAGCACGCTCCTGGCTCTGCCCATCGTCGTCGACGGGCGACCACGCGGCGTGCTGTACGCCGGAGCGTGGGACGAGACTCCCGTCGGAGGCGTCACGACCGCGCCCGCCATGCAGGTCGTGCAGTCGGTCGCGGACGAGCTGCGCATCAGGGACGAGGTCGAGCGTCGGCTGAGGGCTGCGGCCGCCACCACGGCGACCATCGCGCCCCAGCAACAGCAGGAGGAGTTGCGCGAGAGCTTCGCGGAGCTGCGCAGCATCGGGGCATCCGTCGACGACGCCGACCTGCGCGCACGCATCGCGCGTGTGGAACGCCGTCTGCTGCGCCTGGCCGGCGAGCCCGTTCCCGCGGTCACCGGCCCGATCCCGTCGGTGCATCTCTCCCGCCGTGAGACCGACGTCCTCGCGTGCGCGGCACTCGGTGCGACCAACGCCGAGATCGCCGCACAGCTCGGGCTGCGCGAGGGCACCGTGAAGGCCTACCTCGGCGCCGCGATGTCGAAGCTCGACGCCTCCACACGGCACGCCGCGGTGGCGAAGGCACGGCGCGCCGGACTCCTGCCCTGACTGCACAGACGGTGCCCACTGGACGCCGGTAACATGGCGAGCAGTCGGGCGACACCGACTCCGGACGAGGCAGGCCAGTACCCGGTGAGCGACAAGACTGGTCCGGGAGGACCATCATGTCGTGGATCGTACTCATCGCATCCGGCGTTCTCGAGGCCGTCTGGGCGACGGCGCTGGGCAAGTCCGAAGGACTGACCAAACTCTGGCCGAGCATCATCTTCTTCGGCGGACTCACACTGTCGATGCTCGGGCTCGCCTTCGCCATGCGCGAGATCGCCACGGGCACCGCCTATGCCGTGTGGGTCGGAATCGGGGCATCGCTCACCGTCATCTGGGCCATGGTCACCGGAGAGAGCGATATCTCGTGGCCGCGAATTCTGCTGCTCATGGGACTCGTCGGCTGCATTGTCGGTTTGAAGCTCATCGACCCCGGTCACGAATGACGAACGAGCGCCTTGTCGCCTCGGCGGCACAGCGGTATCGTCATTTTCATGGCGAGACGAATTGTGCACCAGCTGGTTGACGATATCGACGGCAGCGTTCTGGAAATCGGCGAAGGCGAGACCGTGCATTTCTCGCTCAACGGCTCGGCATACGAAATCGACCTCAGCGCCGAGCACGCAGAAGAACTCCGCGCGGCGCTCGAGCCCTACATCTCGGCAGGGCGACGGGCGGGATCGTCTGGGTCCGCCACCAGGGCGTCATCATCGTCGCGGAAGCGTCCGGCTCGCAATCCCGAGGTCGCAGCCATCCGCGCCTGGGCGAAGGACAACGGCTACACGCTCTCCGAGCGCGGCCGCATCCCGGCCCCCGTGGTCGAGGCGTACAACGCCGCGCACTGACCGGAGCACTCGTAACCGACATCGCGATTCGCCCGCTGCCCCCTCAGCGCACCGGGCGAACGTGAAGGTCAGGGGTGCGACCCCTCTCTGGCCCAGGGCTCCTCCCCAGTCAGGCTGATCTCCGCCGTCATGTCCATGAGGAAGCGGATGACGACCTCGCGCTCCTGCGACGTGAGGCGCGCCGCGGCATGGAACCGCTTCGCCTGCTGCCGCCCCACCGTCTCCATGGCGGCCTGCCTCGTCTCTGGCGTGATGGCGATCGCCAGGGCGCGCCGATCACTGGGGTGAGGCGAGCGGGTGATGTGACCACCCTTCTCGAGCCTGTCCAGCAGCTTCGTCGTCGAAGCGGTCGAGATCCCGAGATGCTGTGCGATTCCGCCGGGCGTGGCGACGACATCGCGGTTCGCGCACACGATCAGATAGTGCAGGGCGCGCATATCCGTCTCGTTGAGCTGCATGTACCGCCGCGACGCGTGCGACAGGCGCTGCTCGGCCTCCCGCAGCTCGCCGAGAGCTCCCATGAGTTCCGCGATCTGCCGCAGGTCTTCGGGCGCGACCCCGGACCGATCGATCAGTGTGCTGCGAGGGTCGCTCGCATCGACGTCGTAGATGGCGGAGTGAGTGAGGCCATCCGACGACCTGCGCTCGCCGCCGGCCGCCCCGGGCAGCGGGCCGACGCCGGTCATGGAGGTCATGGGAACATGCTACACATCGGATACTTTCATGCTGAGCAACTTTCTCGCTAGGCTAGCGATATTCGCGGATCCCCCGCGACGCCCCGCCTTCTCCGTCCGGTGGGTGTCCTGAGACCCGTCCCGAGAGGACCCTGATGCCCCGCCGATCCGAACCCACCTCCGCCGCTCGTCCTCGGCAGCGCCATCGCCGCGCGCTGTGGGCGCGTGTCCTGGTGCCGTCGCTGCTCATCCTGGCGTGGGTCACCGCGGCGGGCCTCGGCGGACCGCTCTTCGGAAAGGTCGACGAGGTGTCGTCCAACGACCGCACCGCGTACCTCCCCGAATCGGCCGATGCCACGCAAGTGCAGGAGGTGCTCGGAGAGTTCGTCGACAGCGACGCCATCCCGGCGATCGCTGTATTCGTCGGCGACGGCGAGCTCTCGGGAGACGACCTCGCCGCGATCTCGGATGCCGTCGACTCGACAGCGGAGCTCGGCGGTGTCGACGCCGATGTCTCCCCCGCCATCCCTTCGGATGACGGCTCGGCAGCGCAGGCGTTCATCCCCATCCGATCCGACGCAGACCTGTCCGACACCGTGAACGAGGTCGCGACGCATCTGCGCGAGGCGCTCCCCGGCGTGACGGTGCACATCACCGGACCAGCGGGCTTCAGCGCCGACCTGGTCGCGGGCTTTGCCGGCATCGACGGGCTGCTCTTGGGTGTCGCCCTCCTGGCGGTCCTCGTGATCCTCGTCCTCGTGTACCGCTCGCTCCTCCTGCCTCTCGTCGTGCTGTCGACGAGCCTTTTCGCGCTCTGCGTCGCGCTGCTGGTGGTCTGGTGGCTCGCGAAAACCGGGGTGCTCCTCCTCAGCGGCCAGACGCAGGGCATCCTCTTCATCCTCGTGATCGGCGCCGCCACCGACTATGCGCTGCTCTTCGTGGCGCGCTTCCGGGAGGAGCTGCGACGGACGCGCGACAAGGGCACGGCCGTGGCAGCCGCCTGGCGCGGATCGCTCGAGCCCATCGTCGCCTCCGGCGGCACGGTGATCGCGGGGCTCCTCTGCCTCCTGCTCAGCGACCTCAGGTCGAACAGCACGCTGGGCCCGGTTGCGGCGATCGGCATCGCCTTCGCCATGCTCTCGGCCCTCACGCTGCTGCCCGCACTGCTCGTCCTGTTCGGACGGGCCGCGTTCTGGCCGCGCCGACCGGTGTTCGAACCGGACGCGGTCGTCGAGGAGGACGGCAGGCCGACGTCGGGAGTGTGGGCGCGCGTCGCCACACGGATCCGTCGCCGGCCCCGCCTCATCTGGATCGTCACGACCGCGGTGCTGCTCGCCGGCGCCGCCGGCCTGACGCAGCTGGACGCGACCGGCGTGCCGCAGTCCGACCTCGTGCTCGGCACCTCGGATGCGCGCGACGGGCAGGTCGCCCTCGGCGAGCACTTCCCCGGCGGGTCGGGCAGCCCGGCCTATGTCGTGGTCGACGAAGACCGCTGGCGGGACGCCGTCGACGTGCTGCACGCATCCGACGGGGTCGACGAGGTCTCCATCACCACGGCCGACTCACCGAGCGGGACCGCACCCGTCTCCCCCGAGGGCATCGAGCCCGTCGGCGCACCGGGCGCACCCACCCCCGAGCCCACGGTCGTCGACGGCGACGTGCTGTTGCAGGCCACCTTCACGGACGCCGCCGACTCCGACGCGGCCGCCGCCACCGTGCGAGAGCTGCGCACCGAACTCGATCCGCTCGGCGCGCGCATCGGTGGGGTCACGGCGACCTCGGTCGACACGAACGACGCGTCGATCCACGATCGGAACCTCATCATCCCGGTGATCCTCGGCGTGATCCTCGTGATCCTCATGCTGCTGCTGCGCTCGATCCTGGCGCCGGTGCTGCTCATCCTGACCACGGTGCTCTCGTTCGGCACGGCCCTGGGGATCTCGGCGCTCGTCTTCGACGGACTCTTCCGGTTCCCCGGCGCCGATCCCGCGGTGCCGCTGTACGGATTCGTCTTCCTCGTGGCGCTCGGCATCGACTACAACATCTTCCTCATGACGAGGGTGCGCGAGGAGTCGGCGCGGCACGGCACGCGCGACGGCATCCTCCGCGGTCTGACGATCACGGGCGGCGTCATCACCTCGGCGGGGCTCGTGCTGGCGGCGACCTTCGCGGCGCTGTCGGTCATCCCGATCCTGTTCCTCGTGCAGCTGGCCTTCATCGTCGCGTTCGGCGTGCTGCTCGACACGTTCATCGTGAGGTCGCTCCTCGTGCCCGCCCTGGCGTACGACATCGGCCGGCGCATCTGGTGGCCGTCGGCGCTGTGGCGCCACGGGGACGACTGACGCCGGGCCGGCTCCGGTCTCAGACCAGCATCCGCTTGCGGGCTCGCGCACTCCAGCGGCCGTCGACGTGCGCGACGTCGATCGGATGCCGGAACGCCTCGCTGATCGTCGCCGAGGTCACCACCTCGTCGACAGGACCGGCCGCGACCGCACGACCGTCGGCGATGACCAAGGCGTGCGTCGTGCTCTCCGGCAGCTCTTCGAGGTGGTGGGTCACGAGCACGGAGGCGACCTCTGGCGCGGAACGCGCAAGGTCGTCGATCGTCTCGAGCAACTGCTCGCGTGCGGCCACGTCGAGTCCCGTCGTCGGTTCGTCGAGCAGCAGCAGACCCGGGTCGGCCGCAAGGGCGCGCGCGATGAGCGAGCGCCCGCGCTCCCCCTGCGACATCGTGGGCCAGCGCACGTCGAGGCGGTCGCCAAGGCCGACGAGGGTGACGAGCTCGACGGCGCGCGCACGCTGTTCCTCGGTCGGCGCCCATCGCATCATCCGCTCGATCGTCCCCGTGAAGCCCGTGAGCACCACATCGAGTGCCGTGAGATCGGAGCGGATCGGATGCCGCGGGTTCACGTGGCCGATGTGCCGTCGCAGCTCCTGCATGTCGACCCTGCCGAGACGGTGCCCGAGGACGTCGACCGTGCCGGACGTCGGATGCGCCTGAGCACCGCAGAAGCCGAGGATCGTGCTCTTGCCAGCGCCGTTGGGGCCCAGGAGCGCCCAGTGCTCACCGGCGGCGACCGTCAGATCGATCCCGTGCAGGATCTCCGTGCCGTTGCGGCGGAAGGTGACCGCGTCGAGCCGCAGCACCTCCCCGCTCACGACAGCGCCTCCTTCAGCTCGCGCAGATGCTCGCGACTCTCGTGCGAGGCCGAGACCGGCTGCCTGTCGATCACCGTGCGTGCGAGGCTCTCGTGCCGCTGCTGATCTGCGGCACCGCCGTACTGGGAGCGGATCCGCAGCATCTCGACCATGGCCTGGCGCAGTCGCGGCGTGAGTCCGTCGAACAGCTCGAGCAGGACCGGGTTGTGGGCAGCGACGACGATGGCGCGATGGAACGCCGTGTCCGCGTCGACGTGGGTCTCGATGGAGGTCGCCGAGGCTGCTCGCGCCTCGAGCGCCTTGCGGATCGCGCGCACATCGGATGCGGTGCGACGGTCGGCGGCAAGGGCGGCAGCCTCCGACTCGATGGCGATCCTGGCCTCGATGACGCTGATGATGTCGGCGCGGCGCAGCACGGCATCCCAGTCTTCCGGAACGTCCAGGGCCATGACGAAGACGCCGGCCCCCTGCCGGGTGGCGAGCACACCCCGCCCGGCCAGCTGGCGGATGGCCTCGCGCACGGTGGACCGGCCGACGCCGAGCTGCGGCGCGAGGGTCGTCTCACCCGGGAGCCTCTGGCCGAGCTGCCACTCGCCGGCGCGGATGCGGTCGAGAAGGAGCTCCGCCGCCTGATCAGCCAGGGGCGTGCGCTGTATCTGTGCCATGCCGAGATCGTAGCAGCTTGACTTGTCAACTTGTCTGAGGAGTTGCTACCGTCTCGTTGCATGACTCCGCCCTCGTTCCCCACTCTCGCGACTCCGGCCGGCACGATCCCCCACGACGCTCCCGCGTGGAACCGACAGCGTCCGTCGCAGATGCCCTCGCATCGCTACCGTCCGGTACACGACCGCGTCGACCTCCCGCTCACCGAGCGCACCTGGCCGCAGCAGAGGCTGACCAGAGCCCCGCTCTGGGTCCCCGTCGACCTCCGCGACGGAAACCAGGCCCTCGCCGAGCCCATGGACCCCGCGCGCAAGCGACGCTTCTTCGAGCTGATGATCGCCATGGGCTACAAGGAGGTCGAGGTCGGCTACCCCTCGGCGTCGCAGACGGACTACGACTTCGTGCGCCTCATCGCAGAGACCGACCTCGCGCCCGACGACGTCACGATCGTCGTCTTCACCGCCGCGCGCCGCGACCTCATCGAGCGCACCGTCGCGTCAGTGCGGGGCATCCGCAACCCGGTCGTCATCCACGTGTACACCGCCACCGCCCCCACCTGGAGGGAGGTCGTGCTCGGGCGGTCGAGAGGAGACCTGGCCGACCTGATCCTCGCCGCGGGCACCGACGTCCTCGAACTCGCCGGACACCTGCCGCACGTGCGCTTCGAGTTCTCCCCCGAGGTGTTCAACCTCACGGAACCCGACTACGTGCTCGACGTGTGCGACGCCATGACCGCACTGTGGGATGCGTCGCCCGAGCGTCCCGTCATCCTCAATCTGCCCGCGACGGTCGAGATCGCCACCCCGAACGTGTACGCCGACCAGATCGAGTACATGCACCGCAACCTCGCGCGCCGCGACGGCGTGATCCTCTCGGTGCATCCGCACAACGACAGGGGCACCGGCATCGCGTGCGCTGAGCTGGCCCTGCTCGCCGGCGCCCAGCGGGTCGAAGGGTGCATCTTCGGCAACGGCGAGCGCACGGGCAACGTCGACATCGCCACGCTCGCCCTCAACCTGCACGCGCAGGGTGTCGATCCCATGATCGACTTCTCCGACATCGACGAGATCCGGCGCACGGTCGAGTACTGCAACGGCATCGAGGTGCATCCGCGGCATCCGTACGTCGGAGACCTCGTGCACACGGCGTTCAGCGGCACACACCAGGATGCGATCCGCAAGGGTATGGCCGAGCACAGAGAACGGGCAGCGGCGACCGGGATCGACGAACGCGACCTCGAGTGGCGCGTGCCGTACCTGCCAGTGGATCCTGCCGACCTCGGGCGCAGCTACGACGCGGTGATCCGCGTGAACTCGCAGTCGGGCAAGGGCGGCATCGCGTACCTGCTCGAGACCGGATTCGGCGTCGAGCTGCCACGGCGGATGCAGATCGATTTCGCGCGCGCAGTGCAGCAGCACGCGGATGCCGAGGGGGCAGAGCTCTCGGCATCCGACCTGTGGGCCCTGTTCGCGCAGACGTATCTCGACGCGGGCGACACCGCCCCGGCACTCGTCCACTACAGCGTCGACGACGCGCACACCGAGATCACGGTGCGCCTCGACGGCGTGGAGCACACGCACCGTGCGGCCGGCCTCGGACCCGTCGAAAGCCTCATCTCGGTGCTCGCAGCCGCGGGGACGGAGATCGAGGTGCTCTCGCTTCATCAGACGAGCGTCGAGGCCGGTGGGGGCAGCGACGCGCTCACTCTGATCGAATACCGCCGCGGCGCGAACGTCGAGTGGGCGGCGGGGAGAGCGCGTTCCGTCCTGGAGGCGAGCTTCGCTGCGGTGCTCCGGGCCGCCCGGCGGCACTGAGGACGGCCGCAGAGCCTGAGTGCCCTCGCGTCCCCACCGGCCACTCCACGCGCCGCAGATACGAAAGCGGCAATCGGCTAGAACCACGAGCGGCGCGCGGAGCCTCCAGGCCGGCGGGGCCCCACTGCAGAAGAGTCTGAGTCTGGGTGGTGAGCCACCCTCCGGGCGGCGCACCACCCAGACGTGCCCTCGACAGGATTCGAACCTGCGACCTGCCCTTTAGGAGAGGGCTGCTCTATCCAGCTGAGCTACGAAGGCGCGTCCCCAGTCTACGGGACGGCGGCCCGACCCCTTCGACGCGTGGTCAGGCCGCAAGGGCGAGGTACGGCTCCCAACGCGGATCGGTGCGCTCGGACCCGCGCACGGTCCACGCCGTGCCGTGCGGAGGGCGTGGCGTGAACCGCAGCTCCCACCGCATCTCCTGGGGCGTCCGGTCGCTCTTGAGGTTGTTGCACCGCAGGCAGCATGCGACGAGGTTCTCCCATGAGTCCGCGCCACCGCGGGAACGAGGCAGCACATGGTCGATGGTCGAGGCGGCCTTGCCGCAGTACCCGCAGCGGTGGTCGTCGCGCCGCAGCACGCCGCGTCGCGTGACGGGGACGCGGCGCCCGGCCGGAATGCGCACATAGCGCGAGAGGATGATGACGGCAGGGCGGTCATAGGCCCCGTGAGTCCCCCAGACGGGGTCGTCTTCGACCTTCTCGATCACGGTCGCCTTGTCGTTCATCACGAGCACCAGGGCTCGCTTGAACGACACGATCGCGAGCGGCTCGTATCCGGCGTTCAGGACCAGTGTGCGCATCGTCATCCTCTCGATCCGCCGGGACGGCTTCCCGGCACTCTCGACTCACACGAGGCCGCGCGGACGACAGAGCGTTCGCAGAGACGAAAAAAGGCGCTGTCTACAGACAGCGCCTCTCACGCACGGACAGACCGTGCCGTCCCTGCGGCCGATGCTGAAGGACGAGACGACCGAGGGCATCCATGGTGCGGATGCTCGGTAGTCGTTCCATCAGCCTCTCCCGCCTGTGCGACAACGGGATCAGGCTAACCCATCCCCGGCTGCTCGGGGCGAAACTCCCGGTGAACGTGAGGGAGCGTGTCAGGAACGGGCGGGCGGATGCCGGTCAGCCGGCGTTCGCGGCGAGCCAGCCGATGGGCTCCACGAGTCCGCCGTTGACCTTGACCTCGAAGTGCAGGTGGTTGGCCGTGGAACGACCGGTGCTGCCGACGAAGCCGATGAGCTGACCCGGCGCAACCGTCTGCCCCACCTGCACCTGTCGCGAACCGTAGGTCATGTGACCGTAGGTGGTCTCGACGCGCTGTCCGCCAACGACGCCGTCGATCACGACGCCGACGCCGTAGCCGTAGTAGCTCTCCGACGAGACCCGGACGACGCCCGCAGTCGCGGCGTAGATCGGTGTGCCCTGCGGCGACACCATGTCAGCACCGTTGTGGCCGCTGCCGAGTGTGCGCGAGACCCGGTACGAGCCCAGCGGCAGCGGGTAGCGCACCTCGCCGGAGCCGGGAGACACGAGGGCGTAGCTGCCGATGTTGAAGCTGCGCGAGGACGCCGACGCAGCCGAGGCCAGGGCAGCAGCTCGGGCCGCCGCGGCCTCTTCGGCCTTCTTCTTCGCGATCTCGTCGGGCGTCGTCGCACTGAACGACCCCCTGTCGACCGGCGCCGCGGTGGCCTCGGAGGCCACGACGAGCGACTGGGCGTCGACGGCCGCGAGCTGCTGCACCGTCATCGGCGCGGCATCCGCGGGCTTCGTGGCGGCGTAGGCCGGAAGGGCCACGGCGGCGACGAGAGCGCCGACCGCGCCGAAGATGGCGACGGATCGCAGAGGCTTCACGACCGACCGTGGAGCCGGCCGCGCCCCGCCTCGACGGGCGGGAACTCGATCTTCAGATGTCTTCGCGGTCGGTTCGATGTCTGCGGCCAAAATGTGGTCCTCCTGCGCCTGCACGCTTCGGGTAGCGCTGGCTCGTCGGCACTCTGCTTCTCGTGGCACGAATGTAGCTCGGGGTACTTTGTGCGTTCCTACCGTGAAGACGACGAGCTTGGAAGGCGATCCCCACGGGTAACCGGCAGCGGGCTTCTTCGCTGACGACCTGACCGAGGTTACCGGAAGATAACGATCATGTCACCCCGTCAACCTGGCAATCGCCGGGGAGCCGGCTGCCATCCCGCGGCCGAGCCGCGACGCTGACCGTCCGCCTCAGGCCGGATCGCCGACGAGGAAGATGTGCGAGGCGAGCTCGACCGGCAGCTCGAGGCCTTCGTCGCGGCCCTCCATGCGGATGAGCACGTATCCCTCGTTGAAGCGGTAGTCGCCCTTCGCGCCTGGTACGACGCCCGCCTCGCGCAACTGCTCCAGCAGCTCGGGGTCGACCTGCGCGGGCTCGGCGAGGCGGCGCACGGTGCCCTCGATCGGACCGCCGGCGGCGTTCAGCTTCTGCACGAGGCCGATCACACCCTCGTCGAACGTGCGCGCGGGGAGGTCTCCGAGCTGGTCGAGTCCAGGGATGGGGTTGCCGTACGGCGACTCGGTGGGGTGCCCGAGCAGTTCGACGAGGCGGCGCTCGACCTGCTCGCTCATCACGTGCTCCCAGCGGCACGCCTCTTCGTGCACGTACGCCCAGTCGAGGCCGATGACGTCGGACAGCAGCCGCTCGGCGAGGCGGTGCTTGCGCATGACGTCGACCGCCTTGCGGCGACCGGACTCCGTGAGCTCGAGCGTACGGTCCTCGGAGACGACGACGAGGCCGTCGCGCTCCATGCGCCCGACCGTCTGCGACACCGTCGGCCCGGAGTGACCCAGACGCTCGGAGATGCGTGCACGCAGCGGCACGATGTTCTCCTCCTCGAGCTCGAGGATGGTGCGGAGATACATCTCCGTGGTGTCGATCAAGTCCGTCATCTGGCCCTCCGGGTCTTCTTAGGCAAGCCTACATTCCCCTGTGCGCCTCGGAGCGTCACGCGACACGGTGGCATGACCCGCTCACCCTAGAATCGACGCATGGCGATCGAGATTCCCCGTGACCTCCTGCCCGCTGACGGACGCTTCGGATGCGGCCCGTCCAAGGTCCGTGCCGAGCAGCTCGATGCGCTGCTCGTCGACGGCCCCTCGCTGCTCGGCACCTCGCATCGTCAGGCACCGGTGAAGAACCTCGTGGGGAGCGTGCGCGAGCGTCTCGCCAACCTCTTCCGTCTCCCCGATGGCTACGAGATCGTGCTCAGCAACGGCGGATCGACCGCGTTCTGGGATGCCGCGGCCTTCGGCCTCATCGAGAACCGCAGCCAGAACCTCGTCTTCGGCGAGTTCGGCGGCAAGTTCGCGGCGGCAGCGGGCGCACCCTGGCTGCAGGCCCCCGACGTGCGCAAGGCGGAGCCCGGCGCGCGCATCGGCGCCGAGGCCGTCGACGGCGTCGACGTCTATGCGTGGCCGCACAACGAGACGTCGACGGGCGTGTGGGCCCCCGTGGAGCGCGTCGCGGCAGACGGCGCCCTCACCGTGATCGACGCGACGAGCGCGGCCGGCGGCATCGACGTCGACATCGCGCAGGCGGACGTGTACTACTTCGCCCCCCAGAAGAACCTCGGCTCCGACGGCGGTCTCTGGTTCGCCGCGGTCTCCCCCGCCGCCATCGAGCGGATCGAGCGGATCGCGGCATCCGGCCGGTACATCCCCGAGTTCCTGAGCCTGAAGAACGCGGTCGACAACTCGCGCCTCAACCAGACGCTGAACACGCCGGCGCTGACGACCCTGCACCTCCTCGACTCGCAGCTCGGCTGGATCCTCGAGCGGGGCGGGCTCGAATGGGCTGCCGCACGCACGGCGGAGTCCTCCGGCGTCCTCTACGACTGGGCGGCCGAGTCAGCGGTCGCCACCCCGTTCGTGGCCGACCCGTCGCACCGCTCCCCCGTCGTCGTCACGATCGACTTCGACGAGAGCGTCGATGCCGCCGCGATCGCGAAGAGCCTGCGCGCGAACGGCATCGTCGATACCGAGCCCTACCGCAAGCTGGGCCGCAACCAGCTCCGCATCGCGACGTTCGTGTCGATCGAGCCGGATGACATCCGTCAGCTCACGCGCGCCCTCGACTACGTGCTCGCACACCAGGGCGCCTGAGGACGGGCCCGCGCGGCGCCGGACCGGCGCCGCGCGGGGTCACTCCTCGTCGTCGGAGTCGACGTCGCCGTCCTCGTCGGACTCGTCGTCGGAGTCGTCGTCCTCCTGATCGACGTCGTCATCGTCGTCGGAATCGTCAAGCTCGTCGATGTCGACGCCGTCCAGGTCGCCGGCGTGGAGGATGTCGGGCTCGTGGTCGTCGTCCAGCTCGTCGAGGTCGTCCACGTCCTCCACGAGCACCAGGTCGTCCTCGTCCGCGGCGGCCGTGACGTCGTCGCCCTCGGCATCCGTCTCCGCCGCAGCGGCCGCCGCCTGCTCGGCGAGCTCCGCCTGATGCGCGCGGTACTCCGCGAGCCGCTCGGCCCACGGCACCCACTCCGGCGCGAGCAGCGCCCCGTCACCGGGGAGCAGCTCGACCTCGAGCACGGTCGGCTCCTCTTCGGCGACGCGAGCCACCGTCACCGTCCAGTACCACCCGGGATACCCGGGAAGACGGTTCTCGAAACGCAGCGACACCGACCCGTCCTCCTCCGGCAGGTAGCCGGCGGCCGGACCGATCGTCGAGGCAGGCGTGATCTCCCGCAGAGCGGCGAGCGCGAGGTCGTGCGCGTCGACGAGACGCTGATCGACCTCAGGCTTCGAGGTCATCGGCGACCTTGCGCAGAACGGCCGCGATCTTCCGACCGTGGCTCGACGAGGGGTAACGGCCGCGGCGCAGGTCGCCGCCGATGCCGTCGAGGAGCTTCACGAGGTCCTCGACGATGATGGCCATGTCGTCAGCCGGCTTGCGCTTCGCCTTCGCGAGGCTCGGCGGCGCCTCGAGCACACGGACGGACAGCGCCTGCAGACCGCGCTTGCCGTCGGCCACGCCGAACTCCACGCGCGTGCCTGCCTTGACCGACGTGCCCGCGGGCATCGCGGAGGCGTGCAGGAAGACGTCCTGGCCCTCGTCGCTGGCGATGAAGCCGAAGCCCTTGTCTTCGTCGTAGAACCTGACCTTGCCGGTGGGCATGGGAGATACCTCGCTGAGTCACTGTGTGAGAAGAAGGCGCTCGTATGAGCGCCCTCCACAAGCCTACCGGTCGGCGACGCACTAGGCTGAGACGGATGAACGCCCAGAGTCCGGAACCCGAGGTCCGCCGCATCGACCGAGTCCTGGCCTTCACCGCCCTCGGGCTGGCCGCGGCCTCGATCATCTGCTTCTTCGCGATCATCATCGGGACCGCCGTCGGGATGGACCAGGCGGACTTCGGCGAAGGAGCCTGGCCGTTCGTCGCGGCGATCCCCTACTGGGGCCTGCCGATCGCGTTCGTGCTCATCATCACCCTCCTCGTGATGAGCTTCGTGCGGAAGGGACGCGCGCAGTCGCGCCCTTGAGGTTCGCCGCATGACCACGCACGCGCGTCCGCTCGCCGAATGGCTGGCCGCGCTGAGCGACGAGCAGCTGTCGGATCTCTTCCGCGCCAGGGATGTGCGCGCGGATGCCGCCTGGCACGACTTCTTCGATGCCGCGGAGGCCCTGCTCGAGCCGTCCGCGATCGCGAGGGCGCTCCCCGCGCTGACCGACACCGAAGCGAGGGCGCTGATCTCCGCCCGCGACGGCCGCGGGTCGCGCGACCGCGCTGCCGACCTCAGAGCGTTCGCTCTGCTTCGCCCCGATAACACTCCGTGGCCGGAGGTGACGGCGGCTCTGAGCGATCGCGATGCACCCCCACCAGCCACCGAGGCCCCGCCGCATCCGTCGGACGAACGCGCGTCGGCTCACGCCGCAGAGCGCGCGTTCACCACCGTGGCGACGGTGGCCGACCTCCTGCTCCTCGCACGGGACCGACCGTTCGCGCTGCTCACCGGAGGCACGGTCAGCGCTGCAGAGAAGCGACAGCTCGCCGACGCCGGCATCCCCGCCGACGCCGTCGATCCCCTGCTGGCGATCGCGACGGATGCCGGACTCGCGGTCGCCGACGATCGCAGGCTGCGCACGACAGCCGACGCCGAGCCGTGGCTGCGCGCTGCGGTCGTCGACCGGTGGGGCGTGCTCGCCCAGGGCTTCCGCGGCGCGCTCCCCCGCGGTGTGCGCACGTCCGAGGGCGGATGGCGGCCACCCGCTGCCTGGCCCGACGCCCACCCGTGGGACGTCGCCTGGCACGAGCGCAGCACGGCGCTGATCGAGCGGGCGCGCCTCCTCGGGCTCATCGCCGACGACGGGACCGAACCCGAGTGGGCCGCAGTCCTGCGGCGAGGGGAGGTTCCCCGTCCCTCGTCTCTCGCGGCGCTGCTGCCGCCCGAGGTCGACCGCATCTTCCTGCAGAACGACTTGAGCGCCATCGCCCCCGGTCCTCTCGCGCCGGCACTGGACGTACGACTCCGCACGCTCGCCGGCCGCGAGTCAGCGGCCCAGGCGTCGTCGTACCGCTTCACCCCGGAGTCGATCGCCCGCGCTCTGGTGCTCGGGGAGACGGAGCAGTCGATCCTGGATTTCCTCGGCGAGATCTCCCTCACCGGCATTCCGCAGCCGTTGCAGTACCTCATCGGACAGACGGCGCAGCGGCACGGCCTCGTGCGCGTCTCGGCGGACCCTGCCACCGGGCGCACCCGCATCGAGAGCGCGGACGGCACGCTCATCGACGCCATGAGCGTCGACCAGGCGCTGCGTCCGCTCGGCCTGCGCCGGGACGACGACGCGCTGACGACCAAGGTCGGCTCAGACACGGCGTACTGGGCCCTCGTGGAGGCGCGCTACCCTGCGACGCTCGTCGACGAACACGGCACGCCGCTCACAAGCGACCGGCATCCGGCTGCCACGCCATCCCCTCGCCCCTCCACCGACTACACCGCGCTGATCGCCTCGCTGCGTTCGCACCAGGGGCCGGATGCCGACGCCGCCTGGCTCGACCGCGAGCTCGAGGCCGCCGTGCGCACGAGGGCGCTGCTGCGCGTGAGCGTCGGGATGCCAGACGGGTCCACGCGCGAGCTGCTGCTGGAGGCGACCGGCCTGGGCGGTGGACGGCTGCGCGGGCGCGACCGCGCGGCCGACGTGGAGCGCACGCTCCCGGTGTCGAGCATCCGCGCCGCCTCCATCGTCGAGCAGTAGACTGGTCTGCTATGTCTGATGGCCCCCTGATCGTGCAGAGCGACCGCACCGTGCTGCTCGAGGTCGCGCATCCGGATGCCGAGAGCGCCCGCCATGAGCTGGCGATCTTCGCCGAACTCGAGCGGGCTCCCGAGCACATCCACACGTACCGCATCACGCGCCTGGGCCTCTGGAACGCACGCGCAGCGGGCCACACCGCCGAAGACATGCTCGAGACGCTCGACCGCTGGTCGCGCTTCCCCGTTCCGCCCTCCGTCGCGGTCGACCTGCGCGAGACGGTGAACCGCTACGGCCGCCTCGTCATCGAGCGCGACGACGAGGGCACGCTGATCCTGCGCTCCACCGACCCCGCCGTGCTGACCCAGGTCGCCGGGAACAAGCGCATCCAGCCGCTGCTGCTCTCCCACCCCACGCCCGAGACGTTCGTCGTCGACGCGTGGGCCCGAGGACAGATCAAGCAGGAGCTGCTGAAGCTCGGCTGGCCCGCGGAGGACCTCGCCGGCTACACGCCGGGCACGCCGCACGAGATCGACCTGACGGAGGACGGGTGGCAGATCCGTCCCTACCAGCAGGATGCCGTCGACGCGTTCGCGAAGGACGGCTCGGGCGTGGTGGTCCTCCCCTGTGGCGCCGGGAAGACGATCGTCGGGGCGGGCGCCATGGCGGCGACGAAGACGACGACCTTGATCCTCGTGACGAACACGGTGTCTGCACGCCAGTGGCGCGACGAGCTGCTGAAGCGCACGACCCTCACGCCGGACGAGATCGGCGAGTACTCGGGTCAGGCGAAGGAGATCAAGCCGGTCACCATCGCGACTTATCAGATCCTCACGGCGAAGCGGAAGGGGCAGTACGCCCACCTGGCACTGCTCGATGCCCTCGACTGGGGGCTCATCGTCTACGACGAGGTGCACCTGCTCCCCGCCCCTGTGTTCAAGCTCACGGCCGACCTGCAGGCACGACGCCGCATCGGCCTCACCGCGACCCTCGTGCGCGAGGACGGACGAGAGGGCGACGTCTTCAGCCTGATCGGACCCAAGCGCTTCGACGCACCCTGGAAGCAGATCGAGGCCCAGGGATTCATCTCGCCCGCCGTCTGCTACGAGGTCCGCGTCGACCTGCCACCCGGCGACCGGTTGGAGTACGCCGCGGCCACCGACGACGAACGCTACCGGCTCGCGGCATCGGCGCCCGCGAAGATCGACGCGGTGCGTGAGCTGATCGCCAAGCATCCCGACGAGCAGATCCTCGTGATCGGGCAGTATCTCGACCAGCTCGACACGCTGTCCGAGGCGTTGGACGCCCCGCAGATCACCGGGTCGACGCCGGTCGACGAACGCGAAGAGCTCTACAGGCAGTTCCGCGAGGGCGAGATCCGGCTGCTCGTGGTGTCGAAGGTGGCCAACTTCTCGATCGATCTGCCCGAGGCATCCGTGGCCATCCAGGTGTCCGGGTCGTTCGGGTCCCGCCAGGAGGAGGCTCAGCGTCTGGGTCGCCTCCTGCGGCCCAAGCAGTCGGGCCACACGGCGAGCTTCTACACGCTCGTGGCACGCGACACCATCGATCAGGACTACGCGCAGAACCGCCAGCGGTTCCTCGCCGAGCAGGGGTACAGCTACACGATCATGGACGCGGACGCCATCGCGGCGTGAACGCGACCGGAGCGCGAGGAAACGCCATTCCGGCGAATGATCAGCCCGCGCATGGCCCGAGTCACCATAATGGGGACATGACTGCTGCGCGCATCCTGGTCGTCGACGACGAGCCGAACATCCGCGACCTGCTTTCAACGGGTCTCAGCTTCGCCGGGTTCCAGGTGAAGACGGTGGCCAACGGCGCCGCCACCATCTCGGCGGTGCTGGAGGAGGAGCCCGACCTCATCATCCTCGACGTGATGCTCCCCGACATGAACGGGTTCAGCGTCACCAAGCGCCTGCGCGGCGCCGGGTTCACCGCGCCCATCCTGTTCCTCACCGCGAAGGACGGCACCGAGGACAAGATCGAGGGACTCAACGCAGGCGGCGACGACTACGTCACCAAGCCGTTCAGCCTCGACGAGATCGTCGCTCGGGCCCAGGCCATCCTTCGTCGCACCATGCAGGCCGACGAGGAGTCGATCATCCGCGCGGGCGAGCTGACCATGGATCAGGACACGCACGATGTGCACGTCGGCAAGGAGTCCATCGAGCTCAGCCCCACCGAGTTCAAGCTGCTGCGCTACCTCATGCTCAACCCCAATCGCGTGCTGTCGAAGGCGCAGATCCTCGACCACGTCTGGGAGTACGACTTCAACGGCGACGCCGGCATCGTGGAGAGCTACATCTCGTACCTCCGCCGCAAGATCGACCCGCACACCGAGGAGTCGCTCATCCAGACCAAGCGCGGCTTCGGCTACATGCTCAAGGTCGGCAAGTAGCACACGATCTCGGCACGACCATGGGAGGGCCGCATGGCGCACAAGCCTGACGCGGTCACCCGCTGGTGGCGGGCGATCAGCCTGCGCGCGAAGGTGACCGGGGTGACGGTCGCGGTGCTCGCCCTCGGACTCCTCGTCGCGGGCCTCGGCACCGTGCCTATCCTGCGCACGACGCTCGTCGACAACATCGACGCGCAGTTGCCCGCCCTGGTGTCGTCCGACCTCACCGGGCGGTACTTCGACGTCGACACGTCGAGCGGCGAACCGGTCTACCGACCGAAGGAACCGCCGCGCGACTTCTTCTTCGCCATCTATGACGCCGCAGGAGTCCTGCGCGCGACGGCGGGCGGGGGCAACGGCGCGGCCACCCCGCTCTTCCCGTCGACCTACACGCCGCTGCAAGCGCAGGCGAACGCCGACGCGAAGTTCACGCTCGAGGGCACCAAGGGCGCCACCTTCCGCGCCGCAGTGGCGAGCACCACGGGCGAAGGCGGCGCATTGCAGGTGCAGCTCGTCGCCATGCCCCTGTCGGCCGCGGACAGGATCATCAGCCAGTACTTCGGCATCTACATCACCGTGGCGCTCATCACCATCGTGATCGCGGCGCTGCTGATCCGGGGGCTCGTCACTCTCACGTTCCGGCGGCTCGGACAGGTGGAGTCCACGGCCATGGCCATCGCCGCGGGCAACTTCAGCCAGCGCCTGACCGATCTCGAGCCGACGACCGAGGTCGGGCGCCTCAATGCCGCCATCAACGCCATGCTCGACAGGGCCGACCATTCGCTCGCCCAGCGCGATCGCACGGTGCAGCAGATGCGACGGTTCATCGGCGATGCGAGCCACGAGCTGCGCACGCCGCTCGTCAGCGTCCGCGGCTACGCCGAGCTCTACCGCATGGGCGCGATCAAGGGCGAGGAAGACACCGCGCGGGCCATGGAGCGGATCGAGAAGGAAGCGATCCGCATGGGCGTGCTGGTGGAGGATCTGCTGGCGCTCGCGCGTCTCGACGAGGAACGCGAGATCGAGATCGAGCCTCTCGACCTCCGCCCGATCGCACGCGACGCGGCCCTCGACGTGCGCGCCGCCGCACCGGGGCGCACGGTGACCGTGGTCGACCGCACCGTCGACGCCCCGCTCATCGAGGTGACCCCGCGCACCGAGCCGACACCTCAGCCACCGGCGCCACGCGGCCTGTCGCGCGCCGCGCTCTCGCGGCTCCGCCGCCGCCCGCGCACCCCGCAGGTGCCCGCGATCGACTTCACCGAGGCCACGGACATCCCCGTGCGCACGCCGCCGATCGTGCTCGGCGAGGAGAACAAGGTGCGGCAGGTCGTCACCAACCTCCTCGGCAACGCCCGTCGGTTCTCGCCCGAGGAGAGTCCGATCGAGATCGTCGTCGACGCCGACCGTGTCAAGGGCACCGGCAGCATCGCCGTCGTCGACCACGGCGAGGGCATCCCGCCGCAGATCCGCGAGCAGATCTTCGAGCGCTTCTGGCGCGCCGACACGTCGCGTGCTCGAGAGACGGGAGGCTCCGGTCTGGGTCTCGCCATCGTGGCCTCGATCGTGAAAGCCCTGCACGGCAGCGTCACCGTCTCGGAGACACCGGGCGGCGGCGCGACGTTCACCGTGACGCTCCCGCTGGCCCCCGCCCGCGCCACGCCGGCGCACCTGCTGCAGGACACGCAGCCGCTGGACCCGCTGGACCTCTGAGCCCGCGGCGGGCCCGGTCGCTCGACTCCCCCTGCACAGCGAGGCCGCTGCGGTGCTTGTGCACAGCATCCGGCGGATCGGTGGAATGTTCCCTTCTCGCGGGTCCGCCGGCTCCTATCGTCGGAAGCCCAACGAGAGGAGATCCCATGTCCGTCTTCACCGTCGACACCGATGCGGTCCGATCCGCCGAGGCCGCCGCCATCGCCACGATGGAGCGTCTGCGCACGGAATCCACCACGCTGACGGCGCAGCTGACGCAGCTGCAGTCGTCGTGGACGGGGACCGCGTCGAGCGCGTTCCAGAGCTGCGTCGAGCAGTGGCGCGGCACGGCGCTGCACGTCGAGCAGTCGCTCGAGTCGATCGGCTCGTCGCTGGGCGGCGCCGCCACGCAGTACGCGGATGCCGACCTGTACTCGGCGAGCCTCTTCCGCTGACCACAGCCGAAGACGCGGCAGCGCCCCCGCCGAATCGGCCGGGGCGCTGCTGTCAGAGGATCGACGGACTCAGAAATCCATGCCGCCCGTGGGGTCGCCCGCGGGAGCGGCGGCCTTCTCGGGCTTGTCGGCGACGACGGCCTCGGTGGTGAGGAAGAGACCGGCGATCGAGGCGGCGTTCTGCAGCGCAGAACGGGTCACCTTCGCCGGGTCGATGATGCCCTGTGCGAACATGTCACCGTACTCACCGGTCGCGGCGTTGAGGCCCTGACCAGCCGGCAGCTCGGCGACCTTGTTCGCCACGACGCCCGGCTCGAGACCGGCGTTGAGAGCGATCTGCTTGAGCGGAGCCTCGATCGCCACGCGGACGATGTTCGCACCGGTCGCCTCGTCGCCCGAGAGCGAGAGCGCCTCGAGGGCCTTGGCACCCGACTGGATCAGCGCGACGCCACCACCGGGGACGATGCCCTCCTCGACGGCCGCCTTCGCGTTGCGGACGGCGTCCTCGATACGGTGCTTGCGCTCCTTGAGCTCGACCTCCGTCGCGGCACCCGCCTTGATGACGGCGACGCCGCCGGCGAGCTTCGCGAGGCGCTCCTGCAGCTTCTCGCGGTCGTAGTCGCTGTCGGTGTTCTCGATCTCGCGGCGGATCTGCGTGACGCGACCCTCGATCTGCGCAGCATCACCGGCACCCTCGACGATGGTGGTCTCATCCTTGGTGACGATGACCTTGCGAGCACGGCCGAGCAGGTCGAGCGTCGCGTTCTCGAGCTTGAGGCCGACCTCCTCGGTGATGACCTGGCCACCCGTGAGGATCGCGATGTCCTGCAGCTGAGCCTTGCGGCGGTCGCCGAAGCCGGGAGCCTTGACGGCGACCGACTTGAAGATGCCCTTGAGCTTGTTCAACACGAGCGTCGCGAGAGCCTCGCCCTCGACGTCCTCGGCGATGATGACGAGCTCCTTGCCGTCCTGGATCACCTTGTCGACGATCGGCAGAAGGTCCTTGATGTTCGAGATCTTCTGGTTGGCGATGAGGATGTACGGGTCCTCGAAGACGGCCTCCTGGCGCTCCGGGTCCGTGACGAAGTAGGGGTTGAGGTAGCCCTTGTCGAAGCGCATGCCCTCGGTGAGCTCGAGCTCGGTGCCGAAGGTCTGCGACTCCTCGACCGTGACGACACCCTCCTTGCCGACCTTGTCGATGGCCTCGGCGATGAGCTCGCCGATCGCCTGGTCTGCGGCGGAGATCGACGCGGTCGCGGCGATCTGCTCCTTCGACTCGATCTCCTTGGCGTTGCTCAGCAGCTCCTCGGTGATGGCGGCGACGGCCTTCTCGATGCCGCGCTTGAGCGAGATGGGGTCGGCGCCGGCCGCGACGTTGCGCAGACCCTCGCGGACCAGGGCCTGTGCCAGGACCGTGGCGGTGGTGGTGCCGTCACCCGCGACGTCGTCGGTCTTCTTCGCGACCTCCTTGACGAGCTCCGCGCCGATCTTCTCGTACGGGTCGTCCAGCTCGATCTCCTTGGCGATCGACACACCGTCGTTCGTGATCGTGGGGGCGCCCCACTTCTTCTCGAGCACGACGTTGCGGCCACGCGGGCCGAGGGTCACCTTGACGGCGTCGGCGAGGATGTTCAGGCCGCGCTCGAGGCCGCGGCGGGCCTCCTCATCGAAAGCGATGATCTTTGCCATGAGTTTTGTCGTCCCTCCTGGACGTAGACGTTGGGTTTAGCACTCAGAGTCAGCGAGTGCTAACGCCATTCTGGCACTCGACACCTTCGAGTGCAAGCCGCCGGGAGGGCGCGGGTCAGGGTGCCGGGGTCTCCCCCGCCGCCCCGGCGCGATCGAGGCCGATGACCACGACGAGCTGCTTGCCGCCGGTGTCGTTCTGCCCCGCATAGAAGTCGCTCTGCTGCACGTCGGCACCTCCGATGAGACCGGCGAGTCCGATCGCGGCCGCCTCGTCCTCGTCGGCCACGTAGTACACCGTCGTCGTCTCGAAGTCCTGGCTCGCGCTGTCGCTCGCGAACACCGTGTCGGCGGCCCATCCCTCGTTGATCAGCTGGTCGCGCAGCTGGGCGTCGAGTCCCTCATCCGGCGAGGCGTTGAGGATCATCACGGAGTAGCTCGTGTCGACGACGCCGGTCTCCTCGGGCGTCGGAACGGAGGTGGGTGCGGCGTCGGGGAACAGCGAGATGCGTCCCATCACGACGAGGGATCCGAAGATCCCCGCGATGATGAGGACGAGGGCGGCGACGAACGACCACAGCAGAACGACCCAGCCGTTCATGCCCGGGGCCTCGGCGCGGTGCGCCCCTACGCGCCCGGACGAACGGGGGACGTCATCGAATCGGTCTCGGGAGGGCTTGGACACCCCTCGATGCTAGTGGCACGTGCCTGGGATTCCGCATCGCGACGCCATCCGCGACGGCTCCGTCGCAGCGCCGCGCGCGGCTGGAGGCCCGGAGCACCCGGTCGCTCAGCCGGCGAACCCCGGAGTGCGCGCACGACGTCTCGACGCCCTGGCGTCACGGAGCCGACGGAGCCGTCCGACCAGCAGGGGGTCGTACTCGAGCGCCGCCTCCGACTCGATGAGGCGGCCCAGCAGCTGGTAGTACCGCGCGGCGCTCATGCCGAGCTGGGCGCGGATGAGCTCCTCCTTGGTGCCGCTGTGCCGCGGCCATGCCGTCTCGATCGCGAGGATCGCGCGATCGCGGTCGGTGAGCTCTCCCAGCATGGCTCCAGGCTACGTCGCAGAGCGCATCTCACCCGCGCGCCACTCCCATGTCCTCCCGAGCGGATCGGCGGACGCGCGCACGCCACCGTCGAGCGCGACGACGAAGCCGTCCCACGACGCGGCATCGACGGCCGGCCGCCACACGTCGAGGAGTGCAGGCGGGTCGATCGTGAGCCAGTGCGCATCCAGCTCCTGGAGACGACGGACCAGAGCGGCACGCGGCTCTCGCGGGATGTGCACGAGCACGCCGGGAGTGGTGACGACGAGCGTCGCATCCGACGGCGTGGCCGCGACCAGTTCGTCGAGCCTGTCCCCCGCGTCTCCCGTCAGGAGGAGCGCCGGTTCGGATGCTGCGATGTCGAGGGCCGCGGCCACCCGCTCCGCCCTTCGCGCCTCCCCCGGCCAGACGAGTGCTTGCAGCCACCGCCGGTCGGCGTCGAGCCTCGCGTCGAGCGGAGCCAGATCGATGCCGGCCCGCCACACGACCTCCGGCATCCGCATCTCGGGGAGCGGGCCCGTGACCGTGCTCTCCAGCACGACCTTCGACGGGCCGTCGACGGGGTCGACGGCCGCTCGGAGCTCCCCGGAAGCTCCCCGCACACGGTACGAATAGCGGTCGGGGTAGAGGCACAGCCCGGCCGAGGCGCCGATCTCGAGCAGGGCGAGCGGACCGCAGAGCTCGCTGAGCACGGGCAGAAGCGGCGCGAGCCGCAGCGGCTCGTTCGTCTGCAGCCGTCGCGACGCGCACTCCTCCACGACGGCGTCGGCGTGCGCGAGCAGGAACGCACGCCAGGTGCCGTAGCCCGCCAGCGGCGCGCCGAGCATCCGGGTCACGGCGAAGACGAGCGGCGGCTGGCGGCGCGTCTCCGGGATCCGGGCGAGGACATCTCGCACGGCTCGGTCGTCCGCGACGCCGGCGGCCCATTCCCGGTACAGCTCGCTCCGGCCCGGAGCCTCCTCACGGGCGAAGCGGGCGAAGCGCTGCTGCACGGCATCCGTCATCCCTCCATTGTGTCCGCAGGCGCCCGCTCGTCCGCCGGAAGGGGGAGAATGGAGTCATGTCCTACAGCGTGAACAAGAGCGAAGACGAGTGGCGCGAGGAGCTCTCGCCCGACCAGTACGCGGTGCTGCGCCAGGCGGCGACCGAACGCGCGTGGACGGGCGAGCTGCTCGACGAGAAGCGCGCGGGACTCTACACCTGCGGCGCGTGCGGCGCCGAGCTCTTCAAGAGCGGCACGAAGTTCGACTCCGGATGCGGATGGCCGAGCTTCTATGAGTCGATCCGCCCCGACGCTGTGGAGCTGCTCGAGGACACGAGCCTCGGCATGGTCCGCACCGAGGTGCGGTGCGCGGCGTGCGGCTCGCATCTGGGGCACGTGTTCCCCGACGGCTTCGGCACGCCGACCGGTGACCGCTACTGCATGAACTCGATCGCGCTGAACTTCACGCCCGACGCGTCGTGAGCGCGCTGGAGGCCGTGCGCGCACGGCAGTCCTGGTCGAAGGTGACCGCCGAGGCCCCGACGCATGAGGAGCTGCTGCCCCTCGTCGCCGCGGCGGGCCGGGTCGCCGATCACTCGTCGCTGCAGCCGTGGCGGCTCATCGAGCTTCGCGGTGACGACCGCGAACGGCTGGGCGCGGCCATCGCCGTGGCGCAGGGAGACGAGTCGCCGTCGTCGAAGCCGTTGCGCGCGCCTCTCCTCATCGCCGTGGTGGCCAGCTACCGGCACAGCGAGAAGGTGCCGCGGTGGGAGCAGGAGGCCGTGGCATCCGGCGTCGCGCACATGCTGAGCCTGCTCCTGGACGAGGCCGGCTGGGGCGTCATCTGGCGCACCGGTCACTACACGAGGGCGAGGGCCGTCGCCGTGGCGCATGGGCTGCGTGAAGACGAGGAGCTGCTCGGCTGGCTTTACGTGGGCGGCAAGCCCGAGGGCAAGGGTCCCGGTCGCCGGAAGCCCGTCGACGCCGAGGGCCTCCTCACCCGGATGCCGGACACCGCGCAGCGCACGGCCGCAGCCGCCGCGCCGGTGCCTGCGGACGAGAAGGCCGCCAGGAAGGCCGAGAAGAAGGCGGCCGAGAAAGCCGAGAAGCGGGCGAAGAAGGCGAAGAAGAAGGCCGCGAAGGCCGCCGCGAAGGACGACTAGCGGCTGGCCCGACGGCGCCGACGAGGAACCGCCACGACTACCGAGGCCACGGCGACGACCACCATCGCCGCGATCTGCCATGGCGCTGGTCCGGATGCCGCCGGCCACACGAGGTCGATGCCCACGGATGCCGCGAGCTGACCGAGCACCGATCCGAGCCCCATGAGGAGCACGCCGGTGTGCGCCACGATGAACGCGCCGAGCAGGATGTAGGCGAAGCCCAGCAGTCCGCCGAGGTAGAGCCACGGCTCCGCGGGAGGCGCCTGGGGCACGCCCCGGAAGAGGATGCTGACGCCTGCGGCGAGCGCGAGGGCGACCGTTCCCGCGAGGAAGCTCATCAGGGTGGCCGTGATCGGCGACTGCACGCGCTGAGCGAGACGCCCGTTCGCCGCAGCCTGCCAGGCTATGCCCACGCCTGCGGCGAAGGGCAGCAGCAGCATCCACAGCGGCGCGGTGGCGAGCACGTCGCCGCTGAGCGAGATCGCCACGGCCGCGAGCGCCAGCAGCCCTCCGAGCACGCGTCCTGGTGTCACGGCCACGACGCCTGCGGGGCCGAAGCCGATGCGGTCGAGGACGAGACCGTGCAGCGTCTGCCCCGCGACGACTCCGACGGTGAAGAGCGAGACGCCCAGCACCCCGGCGGTGACGCCCTGGGTCGACACGGTGAGCGCGCCACATGCACCGCCGAGGAGCATCCAGAACGGCACGTCGCCCGTGCGGATGCCCCGCCACAGCCGGACGACTCCGCTCCGGGCCGACGGCAGCAGCGGGATCAC
The DNA here is from genome assembly GCF_001513675.1 of Microbacterium sp. XT11. Classification (NCBI taxonomy): domain Bacteria; kingdom Bacillati; phylum Actinomycetota; class Actinomycetes; order Micrococcales; family Microbacteriaceae; genus Microbacterium; species Microbacterium sp. XT11. The sequence goes on from NZ_CP013859.1 coordinate 3,431,586, forward strand.
GGAGATGAGCACGACCAGGCCGACGGAGAAGGAGATGAAGCCGGCGACGATGCCGTTGTCGACCCGCACCCCGAGCACACCGTTCACGCGTGCCTGGACAGCGGTCATGACGCCAATGGCGACGGCCCCGCCCAGGGCGACGGGGGCGGGGAGGCGTCGGCTGTCGGTCACCTGTCGACCCTACCCGAGCCGGTGTCGGCGCCCGGCGCTACGCTGACGGCATGTGCGCGAGTTATGGGCTGGATCCGCGATTCACCGAGACCGAGCTGCTCGACGGTGTCGACGACGCCGTGCTCGAGGGGCTGCGCTCGTGGGCCGAGGGCAACGCCGGCGAGACGCTGCGACCAACGGGCAAGAACCTCCGCAACCTCAATCCCGTGCTCCGCGAGGTCGACGGAGAGACGACGCTCGAGCCGGCCTGGTGGGGGTTCCTCGTCGACGGGCAGCCCGCGCGCTTCCCCTCCATCAACACCCGCTCCGAGCGGCTGCAGGAACGCCCGGGGGCGCTCAAGGCGCGTGCGCTCGTGCCAGCCACCGGGTGGTACGAGTTGAAGAAGCCCGAGCGGGTGTGGCACGACTTCGGCCTCGACTCGGGAGCGCTGTTCGGCATGGCTGCCGTCACGCAGCGCGGACGCACGGCCGACGGCGAGTGGTTCACGTGCTACTCAATCGTCATGCGCCCCGCTCCCGAGCACCTCGCCGCCATTCACGACCGGATGCCGGTGCTGATCCCGACGACCTTCGCGCGGGAGTGGCTCGCCGCGCAGGGAGACCGTGAGCTCATCGACGAGGCGCTGCTGGCCGCGGCGTCGCTCGACGAGAGAGTGGTCGCCGTCCCCCGCTCCGACGACAAGGGCTCCGACCGTCTCTTCTGACGGGGCCGGACCATACGAGATGGATTCCCACGAGCTGATCGCATGCGCCTCCGCGCGTGCGGAGGAGTTGCCGGGGTCTGCACGGGAGAACCCGTTCGGACCGGAATGGGACGTGTACAAGGTCCGGGGGCGCGTGTTCCTGCTGATCCCGCTCGACGGAACCGGACGTGTCACGCTCAAGTCCCACCCCGACGATGCCGTCGCGCTGCGCGAGACCTTCGCCGACATCGTGCCCGGGTACCACATGAACAAGAAGCACTGGATCACGCTGATGCCGGGGCCGAGTCTCGAACCAGATCTCGTCGCCGAGCTCGTCACGGAGTCCTACCTCCTCGTGGTCGAGAAGCTCCCTCGCGCGCGGCGCCCCGTCGACCCAGCGCTCTTCGGACGCGCCTGAGCGGAGACGACGCTCTGCGGGGCGAAGAGCCCGACGAAGGACTCGGCGCGTGGGCGCATCGTCCCCGGGTGCTACGCGTCGTTCGGGCACATCGGTACCTGAGGCGGACGCGGCGGCCGGGGGCGCGACCGTAGCGTGGACCGCATGATCACAGCAGAGGGCCTCACGAAGAGGTTCGGAGACAAGACCGCCGTCGACGACGTGTCGTTCACCGTGAAGCCGGGTACCGTCACCGGCTTCCTCGGCCCGAACGGCGCCGGAAAGTCCACCACGATGCGCATGATCGTCGGCCTCGACCGCCCGACGTCCGGACGCGCCACCGTGGCAGGGAGGGAGTACCGCTCGCTCACCGCTCCGCTCCGTGAGGTGGGCGTTCTGCTCGACGCGAAGGCCGTGCACACCGGCCGCACCGCACGCAACCACCTGCGCGCCATGGCCGCGACGCACGGCATCCCGGCGTCGCGGGTCGACGAGGTGATCGATCTCGCCGGCATCGGCGCCGTCGCACGCAAACGTGCGGGCAAGTTCTCGCTCGGGATGGGCCAGCGGCTCGGCATCGCCTCGGCGCTGCTCGGAGACCCGCACACCCTCATCCTCGATGAACCCGTGAACGGCCTCGACCCCGAAGGCGTGCGCTGGGTGCGCCAGTTCGTGCGGCACGCGGCATCCGAGGGTCGCACCGTCCTGCTCTCCAGCCACCTGATGAGCGAGATGGCGCAGACCGCCGATCACGTGATCGTGATGGGCAGAGGGCAGGTCCTGGCGGATGCTCCGCTCGACGAGCTGGTACGCGCCTGGACGAGGAACACCGTGCGGGTGCGCACGCCTCGTCCGTCCGAGCTCGCTGCGGCGGTGGCCGGACCCGAGGTCGAGATCGTCAGCGTGCAGCCCGACGTCCTCGACGTGGTGGGCCTCCCCGCCGCGCGCATCGGCGACCTCGCAGCGGAGCGCGGCATCCCGCTGCACGAGCTGACGCCGACGACCGGCTCCCTCGAAGACGCCTATCTCGCCCTCACGGGCGATGCCGTCGAGTACCGCACCAAGGAGATCTCATGACCGTCCAGGCCCCTCCCGCGGCCCCGGCTCGCACAGCGACCGGTCACCGCCTGACCTTTCTTCACGCAGTGCGAGGCGAGTGGATCAAGCTCACGACCCTGCGCTCGACGTGGTGGTCCATCGGCATCGTCGCGGTGCTGACCGTCGGCATCGCGATGCTCATCGCGCAGGCCGCCAACGTTCCGGGCTTCACGCCGATCCAGGCCGTCGTGATGCCCATCCAGTTCACCATGCTGCTCGCGGGCATCCTCGGCGCCATCTCCGTCACCGGTGAATACTCCACCGGCATGATCCGATCGACGCTCGCGGCCAATCCCGTGCGGGGGTCGGTGCTCCTCGCCAAGGCTCTCACCGTGGCAGTGTTCCTGTTCGTCTCGTCGCTCGTGATCTTCGGCGTCGCCGCCCTCGCCGTCTCCGGGGTCGTCGCGGGCCGCGACCAGAGCATCGACTGGAGCGATCCATCCGTCTCCTCCCTTCCCGTCCTCGCCGCATCCGTCGCGATGTCGGCCTTCGCACTGATCGGCATCGCCTTCGGCTTCATGATCCGTTCGGGCGCGGGCGCCATCGCCGCGACGGTCGGCCTGTTGTTCGTGCTGCCCATCGTGGCGAGCATGTTCGGCATCGCGGGCGAGGCCTGGCAGTGGATCTCGGATGCCGCGCGATACCTGCCGATGACCGCGGCGCAGAGTGCGATCCTCCCCGGCGCGGGGCTCGAGCAGCCTGTCGCCCTCCTCACGCTCGGCGGCTGGGTGTTCGCCGGCCTGCTCGGCGCGTGGGCCGTGCTGCGCACCCGTGACGCGTAGAGTCGCTCCGTGAACACGACGCGCAGCCGCAGCGATGCCGTCCGCGAGGACGACGAGCTGCGGCTGCCGCATCCCCCCGGAGTGTTCCGGCGCTTCTGGGCACGGCACCCCGTCTTCGCCGACGTGCTCATCGCCCTGATCTGCCTGCTGCTGTCTCTCATCCCCGCTCGGACCGCGCCCTCGCACCTCCCCGAGCCGCTGGGAGTGCTCTTCACCATCGCGGTGCAGGCCTCGGTGCTCGTCGCGTGCGGCACGCTGCTGCTGCGGCGACGGCATCCGCTCGTACCTGTGATCGCGGCGTTCGCCGCCGAGATGCTCTTCCTCCTTCTCGGCGCCCCCGGCGGCACGCCGATGGTGATGGTGGCGTCGTACTCGCTCGCCGTGCACGGGTCGTCGCGCGCAGCGTGGGCGGCCTTCGGCACGGGAATGGGAGCGCTCACGCTCGTGAGCTCGGCACTGACGGCGAGCGGGGTCCTCACCTTCCAGAGCGCCGCGAACTCGGTGCTTGGCAACCTCGTGGTCGGCCTGATCGGCACGCTCATCGGCGTCAACGTCGGCGGGCGGGCACGCTATCTGGCTGCGCTCATCGACAGGTCGAGGCAGTTGCTGATCGAACGCGACCAGCAGGCGCAGCTGGCGGCCGCAGCGGAACGCGCGCGCATCGCGCGGGAGATGCACGACATCGTCTCGCACTCGCTGACGGTCATCGTCGCGCTCTCCGAGGGGGCGGCGGCGACGCCGGATGCCGAGCGTGCCCGTGCGGCGTCGCGCACGGCCGCGGCGACCGCTCGTTCGGCTCTGGGAGAGATGCGCGCGATGCTCGGCGTGCTGCGCGACGAGGACGCTCCCGCACCGCTCGCACCGGTCTCGCCGCCGAGTCCGCATGACACCGTGGCGGCGGCGCAGCGCGCCGGCTTCCCCGTGAGCCTGACGGTCGTCGGCGAGGCGGAGCTCGTCTCCGTCGTCGAGCACGCGGTGTCACGCATCGTGCAGGAGGGCGTGACCAACGCGATGCGGCATGCTCCAGCGGCGACCAAGATCACGGTGCGGCTGGAGGTCGCGTCCGACGAGGTCGTCATCGAGATCGTCAACGACGGCGTGCGCGCGACTTCCGGAACCTCTGGCTTCGGGTTGCGCGGCCTCGCGGAGCGGGTCGCCCATGTGAACGGGCGGATCGAGTACGGTCGCCTCGACGGGAGATGGCGGCTGCGCGCGGTCCTGCCGCTGATCGCACGGGAGGAGGCATCGTGACGGAACAGATCAGGGTGCTGCTGGTCGACGACCAGGAGCTGATCCGGCTGGGCTTCCGGATGGTGCTCGAAGCCGAAGACGACCTGGTCGTCGTCGGCGAGGCCGGAGACGGCCGCACGGCGATCGCTCAGGCCGGCTCGCTGCAGCCCGACGTCGTGCTCATGGACATCCGCATGCCGGGCCTCGACGGCATCGCGGCCACCGAGGCCATCGTGCGCGAACATCCCACCACGCGCGTGCTCGTGCTGACCACCTTCGATCTCGACGAGTACGCCTTCGGCGCGATCAGGGCCGGCGCGAGCGGGTTCCTGCTCAAAGACGCGCATCGGCACGAGATGCTCTCCGCCCTGCGCGCCGTGCATCGCGGCGACGCGGCGCTCGCCCCGCGGGTGACCCGGATGCTGCTCGACCACGTCGGCCCGGCACTGCACTCGCCGTCGGATGAGGACGAACGGAGCAGGGCCGCGGTGGCAACGCTCACCGAACGCGAACGGGAGGTGTTCCTCGCCGTCGCCCGAGGCCTCACCAACGCCGAGATCGGCAGCGCCCTCTTCGTCAGCGAGTCGACTGTCAAGACCCATGTCGGGCGGGTGCTCACCAAGCTCGGCGCCAGGGACCGCATCCACGCGGTGATCCTCGCGCACCGCCTGGGTCTTGCCGATCGGTGAGCCGGCAGCGCTCCGATCGGCCCCGGTTCAGGCCGTGGTCGGCGTCCACTCCGAGACGCGGCTGAGGAGCTCGATCTCGTCGGGAGCGAGCTCGAGCCGCGCACCCGCGAGCAGATCGGGGACCTGATCCACGGTGCGCGCGCTGGCGATGGGAGCGACCACCGTGGGCTGCGCGCGCAGCCACGCCAGCGCGGTCGCGGTGATCGAGGCACCGTGCGCGTCGCCGACCTGCTGCAGGGCGTCGATCACGCGCAGCCCGTGATCCGTCGCGTACTTCGCCGCGCCGGCGGCGCGGGGCGACGAGTGCCCGGCGGCATCCGTCGACCGGTACTTGCCGGTGAGGAATCCGCTGGCGAGCGAGTAGTACGGCACGAGCCCGAGACCGAATTCCTGCGCCACCGGGATGATCGTCTCTTCCACGTCGTTGCGGTGCACGAGGTTGTAGTGCGGCTGGATCGCCACGGGCTCGGCGACGCCGAGTCGACGCGCGATGCCGACCCACTCGCGGATGCGGTCGGCGGTGTAGTTCGAGACCGCGACGTGACGGACGAGGCCGTCGGAGACGAGCGCGCCGAACGCGGCGACCGTCTCTTCGAGCGGAACGCTCTCGTCGTCGAAATGCGCGTAGTACAGGTCGATCACGTCGACGCCGAGCCTGCCGAGAGAGGCCTCAGCGGCACGACGGACGTTCGCGGCCGCGAGCCCGCGGAACACCGGATGCTGGCTCACCTTGGTGGCGACCACCACGTCGCGCGGCCGGCGCGCGGCCAGCCACTCGCCGATGATCGTCTCGCTCTCGCCACCGGTGTTGCCCGGCACCCAGGCGCTGTACGAGTCGGCCGTGTCGATGAAGTCGCCCCCTCCGTCGACGAAGGCGTCGAGCACGGCGAAGGAGGTATCGCGGTCGGCCGTCCAGCCGAACACGTTGCCGCCGAGGGAGAGGGGGAAGACGTCGAGGTCACTGGTTCCGATGCGAGTCATGCTCGTTCACAACCCGACAGGCCGACGACGTATTTCCACGATGACGCTCTGTGTCACGACGGCGGTCCGCCCCCAGGGCGAGACATCCGTTCAGAGCCGACTACGGGACTCGAACCCGTAACCCCCGTATTACAAGTACGGTGCGCTACCAATTGCGCCAAGTCGGCGGATGCCACCAGCTTAGCGGTGGCCGCGCGCGTTACTGCGCGGGCGTCTCCGTCGGCGCAGGAGCCGGCGACTCGCTCGGGGCGGGCGTCGGCGTGGCGGTGGCGTAGTAGGCGTCGCTGGCGACCGTGAGCACGAACTGCGAGAACTCGGCCGGGTCGTCGAGGGCGCCGACGTAGGCCTCGCCGTTGACGACGATCATCGGAGCCGACGTCAGCACGAGGTCGTCGGAGCCGACCAGCGGCCCCTCGAGCGCACGGGACGTGGCGTCTTTCGCCCACGTGACGTAGTCCTGCTTCTCGATGCACGAGCGGACCTTCTTGGCGTTGTCGACGCCGACTGCACCGGCGAGGTCGGCGAGCTCGACGTCGGAGAAGCCGTCGCTGTTGACCTCGGGCTGATCGTCGAGGAGGTCGTGGTTGAACGCGTAGAACTGGTCGGGCGAGTGGGTCGCGACGCAGGCCGCCGCGGCAGCCGCGCGCAGCGAGTACTTCGTACCGTTGGAGCTCGCGGTGAGGAGCGCGACCGGGTGGTAGGTGAGCGTCGCGGCTCCCTCCGTGACCCAGTTCGCGAGCTGCCGGGCGTTCGCGCGCTCGAACGTGCCGGCGTCGGGCGAGAGGTAGTCGACGTAGACGTGGATGTCGACCGTGCCCGCCGTCGTCGGCTCCGGGGTCGGCTCTGCACTCGCGCCGGCATCCGTCGCATCGGGCGTCGGGGCGGCCGCGCCCTCGTCGGATCCCGCCGTCGCCGTGATGTCGCTCACCAGGACCCCGTCGCCGTCCATGCCGGTCGGCGTCAGCTGGGGCTTCGACACCTGCGCAGACACGGCCATGGTCACGGCGGTGCCGATGGCGCCGACGGCGACGATCGCGACCGCTCCGATGATGATCCGTCGCATCAGGCGCGCCCTCGACTGCTGGGCATGCACCTTCTGTGCCTTCTCCCGCACGGCCTCGCGCGAGTTGCGCGGGGTGGGGACGTTCGGCGTCTCGTCGCTCGACATCGTTCCTCTTGACAGTCTCCTGGGGGGCAGGGTGGCCCCGAACGCCGCTGCCAGCGACGCACGCCGCGAAGCACGGCCGGGTTCGATGTTAACGAGCCTGGCTGAGAAATACCCAGGTGCGGTTTCTTCTGTCATACTGATCCCGACCCGACGAGGGGTCACGGTGGGTCGAACCGCCGCTCTATCACTACGGATCGTCCGGCACGTACCTGCCGGTGAAGGAGAAACACAATGGCATCTGTGACGTTCGACGAGGCCACGCGCCTCTACCCCGGCGGAACCCGTCCGGCCGTCGACAAGCTGAACCTCGAGGTGGGAGACGGCGAGTTCCTCGTCCTGGTCGGCCCCTCGGGTTGCGGTAAGTCCACCTCCCTCCGCATGCTCGCCGGCCTCGAAGAGGTCAACTCCGGCCGCATCCTCATCGGTGACCGCGACGTCACCGACGTGCCGCCGAAGGACCGCGACATCGCGATGGTGTTCCAGAACTACGCGCTGTACCCGCACATGACCGTCGCCGAGAACATGGGCTTCGCGCTCAAGATCGCCGGCGTCGGCAAGGAGGAGCGTGCGGCCCGCGTGCTCGAGGCCGCCAAGCTGCTCGACCTGGAGCAGTACCTGACCCGCAAGCCGAAGGCCCTGTCGGGTGGTCAGCGTCAGCGCGTCGCCATGGGCCGCGCCATCGTGCGTCAGCCGCAGGTGTTCCTCATGGACGAGCCGCTGTCGAACCTCGACGCGAAGCTCCGCGTGCAGACCCGCACGCAGATCGCATCGCTGCAGCGCCGCCTCGGCGTCACCACGGTCTACGTCACGCACGACCAGACCGAGGCGCTCACGATGGGCGACCGCATCGCTGTGCTGAAGGACGGCCTGCTCCAGCAGGTGGGCTCGCCGCGCGACCTGTACGAGAAGCCGAACAACGTCTTCGTGGCCGGCTTCATCGGCTCGCCCGCGATGAACCTCTTCACCGCCGACCTCGCCGAGGGTGGCGTGCAGTTCGGCACCGAGGTCGTCCCGCTCGACCGCGACACGGTCGGCCGCGCCACGGGCTCGCAGATCACGGTGGGCGTGCGCCCCGAGGACATCACGGTCGGCCCGGCCGACGGCAAGGGCCTCTCGGTCGTCGTCGACCTCGTCGAGGAGCTCGGCGCCGACGGCTACCTCTACGGCCACACCGACATCGCGGGCAAGCGCACCGACCTGGTCGCCCGCGTCGACGGCCGCAACCACCCGAACGCGGGTGAGACGGTCACGCTGTCGGCCAACCCCGGTCACGTGCACGCGTTCGACCTCGAGTCGGGCGACCGCCTGAACGACAAGCCGGTCGTCTCGGCCTGATCGGATCCGCAGAGGCGGCGCGGGCAGACTTCGGTCGCCCGCGCCGCTTCTGCTTTCCCCGCACCATTCAGGAGTTCCATGCAGGATGCGCTGAGGATCACCGCCAGCACCGTCGACCCCGGGCTGCTCGCCCTCCCCTGGGGCACGTCCTTGGCCAAGTGGCCGTCGGAGCACATCGTCTCGCTCCCGAAGGGCCTCTCTCGGCATCTCGTGCGCTTCGCCGATCTCTCCGGCCGGGTCGTCGCGGTCAAGGAGACGACGGATGAAATGGCCAGGCGCGAGTACGACATGCTCGGCAACCTCGCTCGCCTCGACGTGCCATGCGTCTCACGGGTTGCCGTGATCGCCGGCAGGACGGATGCCGACGGCACGCCGCTCCCTGCCGCCCTCGTCACCTCACATCTGCGCTTCTCGATGCCGTATCGTGCGCTGTTCACGCGGGTGCTGCGGCCCGACACGGCCACGCGCCTCGTCGACGCGCTCGCGCTGCTTCTCGTGCGCCTGCACAACGTCGGCTTCTACTGGGGCGACGTGTCGCTGTCGAACACGCTGTTCCGGAGGGACGCCGGAGCCTTCGCCGCGTACCTCGTCGACGCCGAGACCGGCGAGCTGCACGAAGAGGGTCTCACCGACGGGCAGCGCGCGTACGACCTCGACCTCGCTCGCACGAACATCGCCGGCGAGATCATGGACCTGGCGGCAGGCGGCCGCCTGGAGCACGGCGTCGACGCGATCGCGGTCGCCGACGGCATCGTGTCGTCGTATCGGTCGCTGTGGGCCGAGCTGACCGCGCAGGAGTCGTTCGCCGCAGCCGAGACCTGGCGCATCACCGAGCGCGTCGAGCGTCTCAACGCGCTCGGCTTCGACATCGACGAGATGTCTATGTCGACGACGGCCGACGGCACGGTGGTCGAGATCCAGCCCAAGGTCGTCGACGCCGGCCACCATCAGCGCCGCCTCATCCGGCTGACCGGTCTCGACGTCGAGGAGAACCAGGCGAGGCGGCTGCTCAACGACCTCGACGAGTTCCGGGCGCGATCGAACAAGCAGTGGGCCGACGAGGAGATGTATGCGCACGAATGGCTCACGCGTGTCTTCGAGCCGGTGGTCCGAGCCATCCCCTACGACCTGAGGGCGAAGCTCGAACCGGCCGAGGTCTTCCACCAGGTGCTCGAGCACCGCTGGTACCTCTCGCAGGCGCAGGGACGATCCGTTCCGCTCGCCGAGGTGCTCACGAGCTACATCAACGAGGTGCTGCGTCACCGGCGGGACGAGGCGACCATCATGGGCCCGCCGACCGAGACGATGAGCCTCCCCGTCATCACCGGGGTCACGCCCATCACGGACGACGACGAAGACATCGACTGGCGCGACCTCGTCTGACGCCTCAGTACCCGACCGTGAACCGCTCGCGGTGGTGCCTGCCCTGCTCGATCTCGTCGACCACGGCGACGGCGAAGTCCGCTCCGGAGATGTAGGACTTCCCGTCGGCGTCCCGCACGAGCACGTCTCCGCCGTCGCGGTAGTGCCCGGTGCGCTCGCCCTCCGCCCAGGGTCCGAAGACCTCAGCCGGATGCACGAAGAACCAGTCGAGGGCGGCATCCGTCTTCTCCAGCAGAGCCAGCGAGTCGATGCCGACCTGCGCCTCGTGCTTGTACTCCTCGGGGAAGTCGAGGTCGAACAGCCGCGGTCCTCCGGGAGCCACCAGGCTGCCCCCGGCTCCGCCCACCACCCCGAGCCGCGTCGACGTCCCGGTGAGCCTCTCCGCCACGTCGGCCAGCACCCCGAGGACCGCGTTCTCCATGTCGCCGCGCGGGGAGAGCGCCGAGACGACGGCATCCGCACCCTCGAAGACACCGCCGAGAGCGGGGATGTCGAGCACCGATCCCTGGACGTACTCCGCGCCGTCGACGGGATCGGCGGGTGCGGAGCGCGAGACCGCGACCACCTGGTGCCCGCGGCTCACCGCCTCCGCGACGATGTGGCGGCCTGCGTAGCCGGTTCCTCCGAGGACGACGATGCGTGCCATGGCGATGCCTTCCTGTTCCTGGGTCGTGCGGGGACCGTGCCGTCTGCGCGCTACTGCTGCGCGTTGCGGATGGTGGACACCTGGTAGAGCGCGACGGAGGTCGCGATGCCGGCGTTGAGCGATTCGGTGGCGGCCGAGATCGGGATCGAGACGATCTGGTCGCACGTCTCGGCCACGAGGCGCGAGAGACCCTTGCCCTCGGAGCCGACGACGATCACCACCGGACGGTCGGCGAGCTCGAGCTGGGGCAGGGCGACGTCTCCCCCGCCGTCGAGGCCGAGCACGAACACGCCCTGCTTCTTGAACTCCTTGAGCTGCGTGGTGAGGTTGCTCGCGAGCGCCACGGGGATGCGCGCAGCCGCCCCGGCGCTCGTCTTCCACGCCGCCGAGTTCACGCCCGCGGACCGGCGCTGCGGCAGGATGAGCCCGTGACCGCCGAACGCCGCGGTCGACCGGATGATGGCGCCGAGGTTCCGCGGATCGGTGATGCCGTCGAGCGCCACGAACAACGGCACCTCACCCTTGTCGATGACCTGCTCCAGCACGTCCTGCGGGTGCGCGTACTCGTACGGAGGCACCTTGAGCGCGACGCCCTGGTGCACGCCGTCGAATCCGGCCATGCGGTCGAGCTCCTGCCGAGTCACCTCGAGCACGGGGATGTCACGGTGCGTCGCGATCGACAGCATCTCCTTGACGCGGTCGTCCATCTCCACGCGCTGCGCGATGTAGAGCGCCGTGGCCGGGATCTTCGTGCGCAGCGCCTCGAGCACCGAGTTGCGGCCGGTGACCGTCTCGGTGTCGCTGGTGTTGTCCTTGGCGCGCGCGGTGCGGTTGGGATTGCCGCCGGTCGCCTGGCGCTGACCCGGCTTGCCCTTGCCGCCGGCTGCGGCGTAGCGCTCCGCCGCGGCCTTGCGCTTGCCTGCGACGTGCCAGGCGCGGTCTTCGGCCTTGGGCGTGGGCCCGCGTCCCTCGAGAGCCTTGCGCCCGAGTCCGCCCGACCCCTTGGTCGGGCCCTTCTTCTTGCCGCGGCTGGCGCCGGGGCGGCCTGGCTTCGTCATTCGATACTCCAATGCGTTCCGGCCGGAGTGTCCTCCAGCGTGATTCCTGCGGAGGCGATCGCGTCGCGGATGCGGTCGGCGGTCGCCCAGTCCTTGTCGGCACGCGCCTGCGCGCGCTGCGAGATCATCGTCTGCACCAGGGCGTCGAGAGCGGATGCCGTCGCGGCGTCACGCCCCGCCGCCGGTGCGTCATCGAGCCCGAGCACGCCGACCATCGCGCGCACTTCGATCAGCGCACGCTCGGCAGCGGCGTCATCGCCTTCGTCGAGCGCCTGGTTGCCGCTCCGCACGCGCTCGTGCAGCACGGCGAGCGCCTGGGGCACGCCGAGATCGTCGTCCATCGCGTCGGCGAACGCCTCGGGGATGAGCGGGATGTACTCGATCGTGTCGTCGGTCGAGACGCCGCTGTCCGAGGCTCCTGCGCTGGTGCGCTCGGCTCGGCGCACCGCGTTCCGCTCCGCTGCGCGCTCCGCCCGCTGCAGGAACGAACGGATGCGTCCGAGCGCGGCTTCCGCCTCGGCGTACGACGAATCGCTGAGGTCGAGGCTCGAGCGGTAGTGCGCTGCGGCAAGCGCATACCGGACGACGACGGGATCGTGCACCGCGAGAACCGCTGACGCGAGCGTGAAGTTGCCGAGAGACTTCGACATCTTCTGCCCGTTGACCGTGATGAGCCCGTTGTGCAGCCAGTACTGCGCGAAGCCGTCGCCGGCGGCCGTCGACTGGGCGAGCTCGTTCTCGTGGTGCGGGAAGCGCAGGTCGAGCCCGCCGCCGTGGATGTCGAATGCCGAACCGAGGTACCGCTTCGCCATGGCGGAGCACTCGATGTGCCACCCGGGCCGACCCGGCCCCCAGGGCGACTGCCACGTGGCGTCGTCCGGCTCCCCGGCCTTCGCGCCCTTCCACAGGGCGAAGTCCTGAGGGGCGCGCTTGCCCCGAGGGTCGGCGTCGACTGCCGCCTCCATGGCGTCGACCGACTGGTTCGTCAGCGAGCCGTACGAGGGCCACGAATGCACGTCGAAGTAGACGTCGCCCGAGCCGTCGGGCGCCGGGTAGGCGTGCCCGCGCTCGATCAGCCGGGCGATGAGCTCCTGCATCTGCGGGATGGATGCCGTCGCACGCGGCTCGTACGTCGGCGGAAGGATGCCGACCGCGGCATATGCCGCCGTGAACTCCTGCTCCATGCGGTACGCCAAGGCCCACCACGGCTCGGCATCCGTCGCGTTCTGGAGCACCTTGTCGTCGATGTCGGTGACGTTGCGCACGAACGTCACGCGTCCGTAGCGGTAGGTGAGCCACCGCCGCAGCAGGTCGAAGCTCAGCGCAGCACGCACGTGGCCGATGTGAGGCCCGGACTGCACGGTGGGTCCGCACACGTACATCGTGATGTTCTCGGGGTCGAGAGGCACGAAGTCGCGCAGCTGAGCGGCGCGGGTGTCGTAGAGGCGGAGAGTCACCGCTCAAGCCTACCGGGCGCTCCCGCGAGAAGACCGGACGTCGCGGGGCGCCCGACGCCGCTCGCGGTCAGTCGACGCGCAGGACCTGTCCGTTCAGCACGCCCAGCACGCTCTTGGCGTACGCCTGACCCACGCGGTGCGACGACACGGGGATGAAACCGGGGAACGCCGAGTGGTACGACGGCGCGTCCTCGAGGACGGACGGGCTCACGACGTTGATCCGGATGCCCCGGGGAAGCTCGGTCGCCGCGGCCATCACGAACGACTCGAGCGCGCCGTTGACGAGCGACGCGGCTGCTCCCGTCGCGATCGGCTCGCGCGCGAGGATGCCGGAGGTCAGCGTGAACGACCCGCCGTCCCGCACGAACGGGGTGCCGAGACGCACGACGTCGACCTGGGCCAGCACCTTGTCGCGGAACGCGGACTCGTAGTCGTCGCGGGCGAGGTCGGACAGCGGAGCGAACGGCACACTCCCCACTGCGGCGATCACGGCGTCGACCGGCCCGACGGCGTCGAAGAGCGCCGCGACGGATGCCGGGTCCGACGCGTCGACCGAGGGCTGTGTCCGGCGTGACGCCGCCACCACCTCGTGCCCGTCGAAGGCCTCGGCCGCCGCGCGGCCGACGTGCCCCGAGCCGCCGATGATCAGGATCTTCATGTGTGCTCCTCCTGCCGTGTCACCATGCGGGACAACCCTATGCGCACGGCGCACATTCCCGGCGCCACGCGGGCCCGTCGCCCGCGATGGCGATGCGCGTCAGCGCGGGAACACGAGTGCGACGGCCGTGACCGCGACGCCCTCCCCTCGGCCGGGGAAGCCGAGCCCGTCCGTCGTCGTCGCGGTCACCGACACAGGAGCGCCCAGGAGCGCCGACAGCACCTGCTCGGCCTCCGCTCGGCGCGCGGCGAAACGCGGCCGGTTCGCCTGGAACTGCACCGAGACGTTGCCGATCGTGAACCCCGCGTCTGCGACGAGCTCGCGGGTGCGGCCGAGGAACACGTCCGCGTGCGCTCCCGCGTACTCGGGGTGCGCGGTGCCGAAGTGCTGACCGATGTCGCCGAGGCCCGCGGCGCCGAGCAACGCGTCGACGATCGCGTGCGCGACCGCATCACCGTCGGAGTGGCCCGACAGCGCCTGTTCGCCCGGCCAGTGCAGCCCCGCCAGCCAGAGGTCGCCCTCTCCCCCGAAGGCGTGGACGTCGGTGCCTATCCCGACGCGGGGCGCACGGGGAGCGGATGCTCCGAGCAGGTGGCGGGCGCGCTCGAGGTCTGCCTGCGTGGTGATCTTGAAGGCGCGCTCAGAGCCGGGGATGCGGCGCACCTCATGACCGGCCGCGGCGAACAGCGCTGCGTCGTCGGTGTACTCGGCGCCCTGTTCCCGCGCGGCGGCGTAGGACGCTTCGAGGAGGGCTCGGGGGAAGCCCTGAGGCGTCTGCGCCGCCGCGAGCGCAGCGCGGTCGACGGCCGCCACGACGCGGTCGTCGTCGACCCGCTTCAGGGTGTCGACGACGGGCAGCGCGGGGATGACGCCGGCTTCGTGCGTCACGGCGCGCGCAACGGCGTCGATCTGCTCGGGCGGCGTGAGCGCGCGCGCCGCGTCGTGCACGAGCACGGTCGTGACGTCGCCCCACAGCGCCGAGAGTCCGGCAGCCACCGACTCCTGACGCGTGGCTCCGCCGGTCACGACGACGCCCAGTTCAGCGCGCTCTCCTGCCGCTGCACGCATCTCCGTCTCGGCATCCCCTTCGAACCCGGCCGGAGCGACGACGACGACCTGAGCCGGAGCTGCGGCGAACACGCGGTCCAGCGCGTGCCGGAGGATCGGCCGGGCGTCGATGCCGACGAAGGCCTTGGGCGCTCCGCCGTCGAGTCGCGTGCCGGAGCCGGCTGCGACGACGATGATCGCGGTGTCGGGGACGGGGAGGATGCTCACGCTCTCACGTTACCCGGCGCACGAAAAAGGCGGATGCCGCAGCATCCGCCTTCTCGTGTGCGAGGAAGCTCAGGAGGCGAGGACCTCGTCGAGCAGAGAGCCCGCCTTGTCCTCGTCGATCTTCTCGGCCAGCGCCAGCTCGGAGATGAGGATCTGGCGAGCCTTCGCCAGCATCCGCTTCTCGCCCGCCGACAGCCCGCGGTCCTGATCGCGGCGCCACAGGTCGCGCACGACCTCGCTCACCTTGATGACATCGCCGGAGGCGAGCTTCTCGAGATTCGCCTTGTACCGGCGCGACCAGTTCGTCGGCTCCTCGGTGAACGGCGCGCGCAGCACCTCGAACACGTGGTCGAGGCCCTCCTTGCCGATCACATCGCGGACGCCGACGAGGTCGACGTTCTCGGCCGGAACCTCGATGATCAGATCGCCCTGGGTGACGTTGAGCTTCAGATACTTCTTCGTCTCACCCTTGATGATGCGCTCCTTGACCTCGATGATGGTCGCAGCGCCATGGTGCGGATAGACGACGGTCTCGCCAACCTCAAAAAGCATAAAAACATGTCCTTTCGGCAACCTCAAGGATACCACAGGCGATATGCGCTAAGGTTCGCGCACCGGGGTCCCGGGTGCGGCCGCGGTTACCCATAGAATGGACGCGGAAGACCCGCCGGACCTCAGGAGGACCCGTGAAATCGCGCCTTGTCGCGTCTGCCGCCATCAGCGCCCTCGTAGTTCTCGGAGCGACCGGCTGCACGTTCATCTCGCCGCAGTCGACGACGATCTCGTACTCGCCGTCCGACGGCGTGAACGTGTCCGACGACGGCGGACCGCTCGACGTGCGCAACGTCTTCATCGTGGCGACCGAGGACGGCTCGGTGGGAAACCTCGTCGCCGCGATCGTCAACCCCACCGACGAGAAGTCGACCCTGACGATCACCCTCGCCGACATCGACCCCTTCACCGTCACGGTCCCCGCCAACGGCAGCGTCAGCCTCGGTGCCGACGAGGAGCCGCTGCGCATCGTCGATCTCGACACCAAGCCCGGTGCGACCGTCGAGGTGCACTTCCAGTCCGGCGACGGCGTCGGCACGAAGACGCAGGTGCCCGTGCTCGACGGCACCCTCCCGTACTACGCAGACCTCGTGCCCAGCGAGAAGGCGAGCGCCCCGACGCCCACCCCGACGCCCACCGACACGGCTGCTCCCGCACCCACGAACTGAGCGCGCCAGCCGACACGGCGTCCTCCGGCATCGACGAGGCCGGCACCCCGCAGGGTGCCGGCCTCGTCCGTTCGCGGCGGGCTGCGACGCAGCGGCCGCCCCGGCTCAGCCCTCGAAGCGGTAACCCAGCCCCCGGACCGTGACGAGCATGACGGGCTCCCCCGGGTTCTCCTCGATGCGAGAGCGGATGCGCTTGATGTGCACGTCCAGGGTCTTCGTGTCGCCGAAGTAGTCGCTGCCCCACACGCGGTCGATGAGCTGACCGCGCGTCAGGACGCGACCGGAGTTGCGCATGAGCACCTCGAGCAGCTCGAACTCCTTCAGCGGCATGTTGATCTGCTCCCCCGCCACCGTGACGGTGTGCCGGTCGATGTCCAACGACACCCGGCCGCCCTCGAGAACCCGCTCATCGAGCTCGCTGTCAGCCTGCGCGACACGACGGAGCACGGCCCGCATGCGAGCCAGCAGCTCGCGCGAAGAATAGGGCTTGGTGACGTAGTCGTCGGCGCCGAGCTCCAGCCCCACGACGATGTCGACCTCGGAGTCCTTCGCCGTGAGCATGATGATCGGGACCGCCGAGGTCGACCGGATCTGCCGGCACACCTCGGTCCCCGGCATCCCCGGCAGCATGAGGTCGAGCAGCACGATGTCGGCCCCGCGCTCGCGGAAGGCCGCCAGCGCACCTGGTCCGTCCTCCGCGATCTCGACCTCGTAGCCCTCGCGGCGCAGCAGGTACGCGAGCGGGTCGGCGAGGTCGGGCTCGTCTTCGACGAGAAGGATGCGGGTCATGCGTCATCTCCGTTCCGAACGCGGACCGCCGCGGGCTTCGCCGCCTTGCGCTCGCGCTTCTTCTTGCTCTTCTTGCCCTTCTTCGACGAGCCGGCGACCGGGGACTCGATGCGAGGAAGGCGGATCGTGAAGGTCGAGCCCCGTCCGGGACGCGACCACAGCAGCACCTCTCCGCCGTGACGCTGCGTCGCGTGCTTGACGATGGAGAGACCGAGGCCGGTGCCGCCCGTACGCCGGGAACGTGCCTCGTCGGCCCGGTAGAAGCGTTCGAAGATCCGCTCGCGATCGGCCTCGGCGATGCCGATGCCCTGGTCGGACACGGCGATCTCGACCACGGCGCCGTCTGCCCGCACGCCGATGCCCACCCTCGATCCGCGGGGCGAGTACACGATCGCGTTGGCGATGAGGTTGCCGAACGCCTCGATGAGGATCTGCGCATCGCCTCGCACCCACACGCCGCGGTCCCCGCCGCGCGTGAGCTCGACGCCCGCCGAATCCGCCTGCACGGCATGGGCCTCGATCGACGCGGCCAGCACCTCATCGATCGACACGGGCCTGACCTCGGAGAGGCCGTCGTCGGCTTGCAGGCGCGAGAGGCTCATGATGCGGCCGGTGAGCTGGCTGAGCCGCGCGGCCTCCGCCGAGATCCGCGCGGCGAACACGCGCACCTGGGCTGCGTCGTCGGCGGCCGACTCGATCGCCTCGGCGAGCAGGGTCACAGCTCCCACCGGCGTCTTGAGCTCATGGCTGGTGTTGGCGACGAAGTCTCGCCGCATCTGATCCAGGCGCTCCTGCTCGGTCACGTCTCGGATGATGAGCAGCGCCATGCGCGGGCTGATGACGCTCGCTCTCGCCGAGACGAGGCGCGGGTCGAGAGTCAGGCCGCCTCGCGTGATGCGCAGCGACTCCGTCGCGGTGCCGCCTGTGCCGCGCACGCGGCGGACGAGCTGACGCAGCTCGGGGTTGTCCAGCGTGGCGCCGACCTCGATGCCGAAGCGCGCAGCGGCGTTCGACGCCGCCAGCACGAGCCCGGAGGTGTCGACGACGCACGCGGCGTCGTCCATGCTGCCGAGCACGGCGGTCACCCCGTCGGGCACGACGGTCGACGTCTCCTCGACGACGCGGGCCCGCGCACGGTACGCCCACACGACGAGCAGCGACAGGCCTACGCCGATCAGCAGCCCGACGGCGAGCGCGAGCAGCGCGATCTGCGGCAGGGTCATGGTCCCAGCGTAGAGTGCGTTCACCGCGTTTCCGGCGGGTTTCCGGGCCCCTCAGGAAAGCCGAGAAGTACTATTCACGTACTGGGCACCGTTCGTTAACCTTCGGGGCACACAATCGCTTCGGGCCCGTGCGGGAGCGCGCTCGTGCCCGCCGTGCGGACGAACCGCCGTCTCGCGCCGACCGCCGAGATCCGAATGAAAGGGTGCGCCCCACAATGCGCGAAGTCTTCCACCAGTCCCTCGAGGACCTGCAGTCCCGCCTCGTCGAGATCGCCGATCTGGTTACCGTGTCGATCGACAAGGCGACGCGCGCCTTCGCCACGAGCGACGTCGCACTGGCCGAGGAGGTCATCGCGGACGACGCCAAGATCGACGAGCTCGCCGTGGCCCTCGACGAGCAGGCCATCGAGATCCTCGCGCGGCAGCAGCCGGTCGCCCGCGACCTGCGCATCGTCGTCACGGCTCTGCGGGTCAGCGCGTCGCTCGAGCGCATGGGCGACATGTCCGAGCACATCGCGCAGCTCGCGCGCCTGCGTTTCCCCGAGCGCGCCATCCCGAAGGGGCTCAAGGGCACCTTCACGAAGATGGGCGAGCTCGACGTGGAGATCGCCCGCACGCTCTCGGAGCTGCTGCGCACGCAGGACCTGCGCCTCGCGGACACCATCCGCAACACCGACGACGACATCGACGAGCTGCACGCGAGCGTGTTCGAGAAGGTGCTCAGCGACAACTGGAAGGGCGAGGCCGTCGCCACGGTCGACGCGACCCTGGCCAGCCGCTACCACGAGCGCTTCGCCGACCACGCGGTGGCCGTGGCGAAGAAGGTCGTCTACCTCGCGACGGGCGACTGGCACGTCGAGGAGGAGGACATCGCCCTCGCGATCGAGCAGCAGGAGCTCGAGCAGCACGAGCACGGCCACGCCTGACGGGGCGCCGGTTCACCGGCACCCGCTGCACGAGGACGCCCCTCCTGATCCCGGGATCAGGAGGGGCGTCGTCGCTGTGAGGGGGTGCCGCGCTCGCACGACACCCCCTCAGCTCACTTCTTGCCCTGGGCGGCGACCGCGGCAGCTCCCGCGGCTGCGGCCTCGGGGTCGAGGTAGCGCCCTGGTCCGGTCGGCACGTTGTTCTCGTCGAGCTCGTACACCAGCGGGATGCCGGTGGGGATGTTGAGCTCAGCGATGTCGGCGTCGCTGATGCCCTCGAGGTGCTTCACGAGACCGCGCAGCGAGTTGCCGTGGGCCGTGACGAGCACGGTCTTGCCCGCCTCGAGGTCGGGGATGATCGCGCTCTCCCAGTACGGGAGCAGGCGGTCGATCACGAGCTTGAGCGACTCGGTGCGCGGCACCTCGCCGTCGATGCCGGTGTAGCGCGGGTCGTTCACCTGGCTGAACTCGCTGTCGTCGTCGAGCGGGGGCGGCGGCACGTCGAACGAGCGACGCCAGAGCTGGAACTGCTCGGGACCGAACTGCTCGAGCGTCTCGGCCTTGTCCTTGCCCTGGAGCGCACCGTAGTGGCGCTCGTTGAGGCGCCAGGAGCGTGCCACCGGGATCCACAGCCGGTCTGCCGCGTCGAGCGCGATGTTCGCTGTCTGGATCGCGCGGCTCAGCAGCGACGTGTGCAGCACGTCGGGGAGGATGCCGGCCTCGGCCAGCAGCTCGCCGCCGCGCCGCGCCTCGGCCTTGCCCTGCTCGTTCAGGCGGACGTCCACCCATCCGGTGAACAGGTTCAGTTCGTTCCACTCGCTCCGGCCGTGGCGGAGCAGGATCAGGGTGCGCTTCGCAGTCATGCAGCCAGTTTATCGGCGGGTTTGAGAGGATCGACTCATGGCGTCATCTCCCGTCGGCAGGCCGACACGCGGCACGACGGGAACCAACCGGCTGCGCCGCAACGACCGCTGGATCGCCGCGAGCGAGGCCTTCCGCCGAGCGTCCGACCCGCTCGTCGTGGATCTCGGTTTCGGTGCGAGCGGCGTGACGGCCTTCGAGCTCGCCGCGCGCCTTCGGCGGGTGCGTGCGGATGCCGAGGTGCACGGCCTCGAGATCGACCCGGCGCGCGTCGCGCTGGCGCAGGAGCAGCTCTCCGCCGTCAGAGCCGGCACGACGTCCTTCCCCCGCGACCTGCGGGTGTCCTTCGCACGGGGAGGCTTCGAGGTGCCGCTGCCTGCCGGTCGAGCCGCCGCGGTGATCCGCGCGATGAACGTGCTGCGTCAGTACGACGAGGGTGACGTCGGTGAGGCGTGGCGCGCCATGGCGGCACGGCTGGCTCCGGGCGGACTGCTCGTGGAGGGCACGTGCGATGAGATCGGCCGCGTCGCGAGCTGGGTGGACGTCGCCCCTGACGGAATTCCGGTGCGATTCACGCTCTCGCTGCGCCTCTCCGGACTCGAGCGCCCCGGCATCGTCGCAGAGCGGCTGCCCAAGGCGCTGATCCACCGCAACGTCCCCGGTGAGCGCGTGCACGCCCTTCTCACGGATCTCGACAGGGAGTGGGAGCGGGCGGCGCCGCTGTCGACCTTCGGGGCTACGCAGCGCTTCCTCGCCGCGGTCGCCGCCCTCAAGGCCCAGGGCTGGCCCGTCCAGGGCGGCAAGGCGCGGTGGCGTCTCGGCGAGCTCACGGTGCCGTGGAGTGCGGTGGCGCCCCGCGACGACGGCGCGGAAGCGCTCGAGCAGCCCGCCCGGCGATAGCTCAGGCGCCGCGCGGGTCGGGTGCGGTGGGGCGGCGCGAGAGCCGGGTGAGGCGCGGCACGTCGGCTGTGGCTCCGGCATCCGCCGGCACGATGACCTGCTGCGCCGCCGCGATGTGCCCGCCCTCGGAACGCACCACGAGATCGCCCGTCGGTGCGCGGCGGGAGAGGATCGCGAGTGCGATCGGCCCGTCTTCGAAATGGCGTGCGACGGAGGTGATGCGCCCGACCTCGTCGTCCCCCGCGAAGACGGGGTCGCCAGGTGCAGGGAGCACCGCGTCGCTGCCGTCGAGATGCAGCGCGGCGAGTCGGCGAGGAGGGTGCCCGAGGTTGTGCACCTTGGCGACCGTCTCCTGTCCGCGGTAGCAGCCCTTGTTCAGATGCACGGCGCTGCGGATCCAGTCAGACTCATGCGGGATCGAGCGCTCATCGACCTCAGCCGACCAGCGGGGACGCCAGGCTGCGACCCGCAGCGCCTCCGCCGCGAGCAGGCCGGCGAGGGCGTCGGCGCCGAGTCTCTCCGCGAGGGCGCCGGCGGCGTCGGGGGCGGTGATCGCGACACGCCAGGCGAGGGCTGCGCCGGGGTGCTCCGCGACCTCGGCGTACTGATGCCCTCCGGCGCTGACGCGCTGCCATGGGTCGGCCCACACGAGCCCGACCGAGTGCGGCGCCGCCGCAGCCGCGCGCACGGCCTGCGCGGCCGGTCCGCCGTCGACGAAGCCGAGCGCGACGAGGTCGTCGCGCACCGCGACCGTCGCCTGGGTGCGGAACTTCATGCGCGTGAGCCATGCGGCGAGGGGCTCGGCATCCGCCCGATCGGCGAGGAGCCAGGTCGACTCGCCGTCGTCGAAGACCCCGGCGGCGTGCTCGACATGCCCATGCGGATCGAGGATGAGCAGCTCCGTGCTCTCCCCCGCCGCGAGCCGTCCGACGGCCTGCGACGTGATGGAGTCGAGCCAGCCGAGACGCTCCGGCCCTGAGACCTCGACCACGGCCCGATCGCCGAGCGGCACGAAGGCCTCGCCCGCCGCAAGCCGGCGCTGCTCGCGGAAGGCGTCACCGAAGTGGGCGATGCCCGACGGCCCGGACACGGCCCCGGCGATGTCGTCGAAGATCGCCACGTCAGACCCTGGCCAGACGTGCTGACGCGTGCGAACGCAGCGGCGTCCCGAGTGCGGCGATGTCCCATGCCCACAGCAGATGGGAGTCGACGAGCCCGTACATGCGCGACGCGGCGCCGTACTGCTTCCCCCCTGCTCCGCGGACGATGGCATCCGACGCGATGTCGATGCGCGGACCCGTGACCTCGCCGAGATAGAGCTCCAGGGTGCCGTCGGAGTGCGCGATCGAGACCTCGAGAGGGAAGCCGCCGGATGCCTGGCGCAGCTCCTCGACGTCGTCGACGCCGCGCGTCACAGGGTCGGCGGTCGGCGGAAGCAGAGCCGGGCCGGCGTCGGACTCCGTCGCAGGC
Organism: Microbacterium sp. XT11; assembly: GCF_001513675.1. Taxonomy (NCBI): domain Bacteria; kingdom Bacillati; phylum Actinomycetota; class Actinomycetes; order Micrococcales; family Microbacteriaceae; genus Microbacterium; species Microbacterium sp. XT11. Next base: position 3,453,986 of record NZ_CP013859.1, read on the forward strand.
CGCGAGAGGCGCCAGAAGCCGGCCTCGGCGACGAGCGGGATGCGCCGGCCGCCGTCGTCGCCGGTGAAGGTCGCCGTCGCGGCGTAGTTGAGGAAGGGTCCGCCGTCGTGGCTGAAGCTCACGCGATGCGTGAACTCGCCCTGCAGCCGGTCATCGCCCAGCGGATAGTCGATGACGCCGGTGCCCTCCCAGACGCCGATCAGCCACGCGAGAGGGGCGAGATCGGCGGGAAGGTCTGTGGGCAGTTCGAGCATGCGCTCAGCGCTGGCCGCGGAAGAGGTTGCGCAGCACCACGACCGAGACGAACGCGATCGCAAGGCTCGCAAGACCGAGAAGGCCGATGAAGAAGAATTCGAGCGCGACGAGATCCATGGCCTCCACCTTACCCCTCTCGTCGCGCGCCAGGTCGCGGCGCGTCAGGCCGAGGGGACGAGGGCGGCGAGTCCGAACCCCACCGAGATCAGCCCCGTGAGGAGCAGCGCGCCGGTGACGCTGCAGGCGACCCGGAAGATGAACCCCTGCGTGACGCCGTACCAGAGCTGCACGGCGAACGACAGCAGCACGACCGCACCGAACACGACGAGGAGCCACGACACCCGCCACTCCTCGGGAGCGAACACGCCGACCGCGATCGATGCGAGGAAGGCGACGCCCCACACGACGAAGACGCCGACGAAGGCGTTCCGCGGAGCGAGTGCTGGCTGCGACATGTCTCCATTGTCCCCCATCGGCTGCCGGTATCATGGCGGCACGTCGATCATCGACGCCCGGAAGGAGAGCGCGTGGCCCAGGTCCTGGTGTTGACCAACGCTCCCGCGCCCGAGCAGGTCCTCCCCGCCTTGGAGCTCCTCAGCCATCGCGTGCGGCAGATCCCGGCCGAACCGGCACAGCTCGTGAACGCCCCCGAGTACGACGTCGTGATCGTCGACGGCCGCGTCGACCTCGTCGGGGCGAAGTCGCTGTGCAGGCTGTTGCGCGCCGCCGGCCAGGAGGCGCCGCTGCTGCTCGTCGTCACAGAGGGCGGCATGAGCGCCGTCTCCGGCGACTGGGGCATCGACGACGTGATGCTCTCGACCGCGGGCCCGGCCGAGGCCGACGCGCGGCTGCGCCTCGCGCTCGCGCGCCGCGACGAGGTCGCCGAGCCCACGCGCGTGCAGGCCTCCGGCGTCACGATCGACGAGCAGTCGTACTCCGCCAAGCTGCACGGCAAACCGCTCGACCTGACCTACAAGGAGTTCCAGCTCCTGCACTTCCTGGCGACGCACCCGTCGCGCGTCTTCACCAGAGAGCAGCTGCTCAGCGAGGTGTGGGGATACGACTACTTCGGCGGAACGCGCACGGTCGACGTGCACGTGCGGCGCCTGCGCGCCAAGCTCGGCGACCAGGAGCAGATCATCGGCACCGTCCGCAACGTGGGCTATCGCTTCAACGTGTACGAGGACGACCCGCAGGTGGCGTCGCGGTAACAGAGGCATCCGTTCACACACCCGACACCTCTCGGTGCTTAGATGTACCCCATGATCGATCCCGCACTCGCCGATGCCGGTCTCGGCGACTCCGAAGACGATGACTTCGACGCCGTCGAGTCGCCCGACGCGCTGCTCCCCGACCACCGCTACCTCGACCGCGAGCTGAGCTGGCTCGCGTTCAACCAGCGCGTGCTGGAGCTCGCCGAAGACCCGAGCCTCCCCGAGCTCGAGCGGGCCAACTTCCTCGCCATCTTCGCCAGCAACCTCGACGAGTTCTTCATGGTCCGCGTCGCCGGGCTCAAACGGCGCATCGTCACCGGCCTCGCGGTGCCCACCAACATCGGCCGCTCGCCCGTCGACGCCCTCGCCGACATCTCACGAGAGGCGCACGCGCTGCAGCTGCGACACTCCGACGCCTGGACGTCTCTCGTGCGCCCCGCCCTCGCCGACTCCGGCATCGAGATCGCCGACTGGGCGGACCTCTCCGACGCCGAACGGGACGCGCTCACCGAGTACTTCCAGGCGCAGGTCTTCCCCGTGCTCATGCCGCTCGCGGTCGACCCCGCGCACCCCTTCCCGTACATCTCCGGTCTCTCGCTCAACCTCGCGATCCGCATCCGCAACGCCCGCACGGGCCGGCAGGAGTTCGCCCGCCTCAAGGTGCCGCCGATGCTGCCTCGATTCGTCGAGGTGCCAGGAGGCGGGGAGATCCTCCGCTTCATCCGCCTCGAGGAACTCATCGCCAACCACCTCGACGACCTCTTCCCCGGCATGGAGGTGCTCGACCACCATGCGTTCCGCCTCACGCGCAACGAGGACATGGTCATCGAGGAGGACGAGAGCGAGAACCTCATCCAGGCGCTCGAGGCCGAGCTCATGCGGCGCCGGTTCGGGCCGCCCATCCGCCTCGAGATCACCGACGACATGGACGACGTGACGCTCGACCTGCTCGTGAGGGAGCTCGACATCACCGACCAGGAGGTCTACCGGCTCCCCGGGCCCCTCGACCTTCGCGGGCTCTTCGACCTGACGCGCATCGACCGCCCCGATCTGCGCTACCCGCCGCACCTGCCGACGACCGCGGTGGCGTTCCAGCCCGGCGACAGCAACGAGCGGGCCGACGTGTTCAAGGCGATCCGCAAGGCCGATGTGCTCGTGCACCACCCGTACGAGTCGTTCACGACGAGCGTCGTGGCCTTCCTCGAGCAGGCTGCGCGCGACCCGCACGTGCTGGCCATCAAGCAGACGCTCTACCGCACCTCGGGCGACAGCCCCATCGTGGAGGCGCTGATCGACGCCGCGGAAGCCGGCAAGCAGGTGCTCGCGCTGGTGGAGGTCAAGGCCCGCTTCGACGAGGCCAACAACATCGTCTGGGCCCGCAAGCTCGAGAAGGCAGGAGTGCACGTCGTGTACGGCCTCGTCGGGCTCAAGACGCACGCCAAGCTGGCGCTCGTCATCCGCGAGGAAGACGGGATGCTGCGCCACTACTCGCACGTCGGCACCGGCAACTACAACCCGAAGACGAGCCGCCTCTACGAGGACTTCGGCCTGTTCACCGCCGACGCACAGGTGGGCAAGGACCTCACGCGCCTGTTCAACGAACTCAGCGGCTACGCGATCGAGAAGAAGTTCAAGAGGCTCCTCGTCGCACCCCTGCACCTGCGCAAGGGGCTGCTGCGCCTTATCGACGCGGAGCGCGACAACGCCGTGGCCGGCAAGCCGGCGCGCATCCGGATCAAGGTCAACTCGATGGTCGACGAGGAGATCATCGACGCCCTCTACCGGGCGAGCGCGGCCGGAGTGAAGGTCGAGGTCTGGGTGCGCGGCATCTGCAGCCTCCGGACCGACCTCGACGGCATCAGCGACAACATCACGGTGCGCAGCATCCTCGGCCGCTACCTGGAGCACTCGCGCATCTTCGCGTTCGAGAACGACGGCGACCCGCAGGTGTACATCGGCAGCGCAGACATGATGCACCGCAACCTCGACCGTCGCGTCGAGGCGCTCGTGCGCGTGACCGACCCTCACCACATGAAGGAGCTGCTCGAGTTCTTCGATCTCGCGATGGACCCCGGCACCAGCTCGTGGCACCTCGGAGCCGACGGCGTGTGGCAGCGCCACGCCGAAGCCGCCGACGGCACCCCGCTTGTCGACCTGCAGGATAGGACCATGGGATCGATCCAGCGGCGTCGCCGCGCTCGGGCGGTGCGATGACCGTCGGGCAGACCCAGCCCGCCAAGACCAGGGCGAAGTGGACCGACAAGGCCGTATACGCGGCGGGAGCCGTCGTGTGGCGCCTGGTCGACGGAAAGCTGCGCGTGCTGCTCATCCACCGCACGAAGTACCGCGACGTCACGCTGCCCAAGGGCAAGGTGGACCCCGGTGAGATGCTCGCCGAGACCGCGGTGAGAGAGGTGCAGGAGGAGACCGGCATCCGCGTCTCGCTGGGCGTGCCCGTCGGCGTCAGCCGGTACCACCTGCCGTCGAACAAGCAGAAGGTCGTGCACTACTGGGCGGCGGAGGCCACAGACGACGCGATCCGCGCCTCGACGTTCGTGCCCAACCGCGAGATCGCCGCGCTCGAATGGGTGAGCATCAAGAAGGCCCGCCGCCGGCTGAGCTACCCGGTCGACCTCGAGGTGCTGGACTTCTTCGCGCAGCTCGTGGACGACGGCGCGCTGCGCACCTTTCCGGTGATCGCACTGCGCCACGCCAAGGCGCTCCCCCGCTCGGAATGGGACGGAGCGGATGCCGCGCGACCGCTCACCGGTCGCGGCAGACGACAGGCCGCATCCATCGTCGGGCCGCTGCGGGCCTTCGGCGTGCGCAAGATCGTCACGAGCGATGCCGTGCGGTGCGTGCAGACGGTGACACCGCTCGCGAAGGCGCTCGGACGCAAGCCGGTGGAGACGTCGCGCATCAGCCAGGATGCGTGGGAAGACGGCACCGCCGACCTGCGCAAGGTCGTCGGAAGGCGGGTCGCATCAGGCAAGCCCGCCGTGCTCTGCAGCCACGGGCCCGTGCTCCCCGGGCTCCTGTCGGAGATCGCGCTCGCCACCGGGACCATCCACGGATCGTACGTCGACAGCGCAGCCGACCTAGAGCCCGGTGCCTTCTCCGTCGTGCATCTCTCCTCGTCTCACCCGGGCTCGGGCATCATCGCGATCGAGACGCACGTCCCCAAGGTCTGATCGCCGCGACCCACGCGATCCCCCGCGATCCCAGCATCCGCCTGCCGGGAATCCAGAGCGTCGACGGTCGTTCACCTTCCGTTCACCTGGGCGGGAGAATCTCGTTAACCGCCGCACTTAGCGTCACTGTGTGCCCTGCACCGGGCCCATTCCCATTCCCGATCGAACGGATCCACAGTGAAGATCTCCCGCATCGCCCGAATCGGCGCCATCGGCGCCGTCGCTGCCCTCACTCTCGCCGGCTGCGCCGCGAACGAAGGCGGCACCGGCGGTTCCACCGACGCTCCCGCATCCGACTCCGCCCTCTCGGGTTCGCTGGTCGGCTCCGGCTCGTCGGCGCAGCAGGTCGCCATCCAGGCATGGACCGCCGAGTTCCAGAAGACCAACCCCGACGCGGTCGTCGAGTACGACCCCGCAGGTTCGGGCGCCGGCCGCGAGTCCTTCCAGCAGGGCGCCGTGAACTTCGCCGGCTCCGACCGCGCGTTCAAGACCGACGAGATCTCCGCCGGCGGCTTCGGCGCCTGCGTCGACGGCTCGGACATCGTCGAGATCCCGGCGTACGTGTCGCCGATCGCGATCGTCTTCACCCTCGACGGCATCGACTCGCTCGACCTCGACCCCGCCACCATCGCCGGCATCTTCGCAGGCAAGATCACCAAGTGGAACGACCCGGCGATCGCCGCCACGAACGAGGGCGTCGAGCTGCCCGACATGGCGATCTCGCCCGTGCACCGCTCCGACAAGTCCGGCACCACGGCCAACTTCACCGACTACCTCTCGCAGACCGCTCCCGACGTGTGGAGCTGGGGCAGCGTCGAGGAGTGGCCGACCGAGCTCGGCGGCGAGTCCGCCGAGAAGACCTCGGGCGTCGCCAACGCCGTCAAGGGCGGCCAGGGTCTCATCGGCTACATCGACTCCTCGCAGGCTACGGACTTCGCATCCGTCGCCGTCAAGGTGGGCGACGAGTTCGTCGAGCACTCCGCCGAGGGCGCCGCTGCGACGCTCGATGCCTCGTCCGTCGAGGACGGCCGCACCGAGGGCGACCTCGCCATCGCGATCGACCGCACGACCGACGCCAAGGGCGCCTACCCGGTCCTGCTCGTGAGCTACCTCATCGCGTGCACCGAGTACGAGGACGAGAACGTCGCCGCGCTGACGAAGGCGTTCTTCACCAGCGCGATCAGCGCCGAGGGCCAGGATGCTGCGGCCGCCAACGCCGGCAGCGCCCCGATCTCGGACGACCTGCGCAGCAAGGCGCAGGCCGCGATCGACCTCATCAAGTGAACATCTGACGGTCTCCGGGATGCCGCGGCATCCCGGAGACCGTCTGCACGCTTTCCACACCCGAAGCCACCGAGCAGGAAGCAGCTCCCATGACAGCCACGACAGCGGAGGCCATGCCGCCCATCGTCGCGAAGAAGCGCGCCGGCGACATCTGGTTCTCCGGCACGGCGGTCGCCGCCGGCTCCATGATCATGATCACGCTCGCCGCGGTCGCGATCTTCCTCATCGTGCAGTCCTTCCCGGCTTTCACCGCATCGCCCGACGACGCCTCGCTCCTGCAGTCGAACTTCTGGGAGTATGTCGGCCCGCTGCTGTTCGGCACCCTGTGGGCGGCGCTCCTCGCTCTGCTCATCGCCGTTCCGCTCTCGCTCGGCGTCGCCCTCTTCATCACCCACTACGCACCGCGCCGCCTCGCGCAGACCATCGGCTACATCGTCGACCTGCTGGCCGCGGTGCCTTCTGTCGTCTTCGGCCTCTGGGGCATCTTCGTGCTCGCCCCGGCTGTGCAGCCCGCGTACGCCTGGCTCAACGAGCACGTCGGCTGGATCCCGTTCTTCGGCGGCGTCGTCTCCCCCACGGGGCGCACGATCCTCACGGCCGCGATCGTGCTCGCCGTCATGGTGGTGCCGATCATCACCGCGATCTGCCGCGAGATCTTCCTGCAGACGCCGCGGCTGCACGAAGAGGCTGCGCTCGCGCTCGGCGCCACACGCTGGGAGATGATCCGCATGGCCGTGCTCCCCTTCGGCCGCTCGGGCATCGTCTCGGGCTCCATGCTCGGACTCGGCCGCGCTCTCGGCGAGACCATGGCCGTGGCCATGGTGCTCTCGGTGAGCAAGGCCGTCACGATCGAACTGCTCACCTCGACGAACCCCTCGACGATCGCCGCGAACATCGCGCTGACGTTCGCCGAGGCCTACAAGACCAACATCAACGTCCTCATCGCGACCGGTCTCATCCTCTTCCTCGTGACGTTCGCGGTCAACGCCGTCGCGCGGTGGTTCGTGAACCGCCGCAAGGACTTCTCGGGAGCGAACTGACATGACCGTGATCGCCCCTCAGTCCCCGCGGGTCGCCGTGCAGACCTCGCGTGCCACGCTGTCGTCCGGCCACCTGCCTCGCTGGGCCCCGTGGGCTCTGCTCGGCATCGCACTGCTCGTCGGCGCCGCTCCGTTCGCGATGACCGCGGTGGCGTCCGGTTCGGAGTTCAACATCGCCGGCTCGCTCATCGTCGGCGCCCTCCTCTACCTCGTCATCGTCTACGTCACCTCGCGCATCGTCGAGGGGTCGCGCAAGGCCCTCGACCGCTTCGTCACCGGCATCGTCACCACCGCGTTCCTCATCGCGATGGTGCCGCTGGTGTCCGTGGGCTGGACGGTGGTCGCGAACGGCATCGCCCGTCTCGATCCGATGTTCTTCAACTCCTCGATGCGCGGGGTGCTCGGCGAGGGCGGCGGCGCCCTGCACGCGATCATGGGCACCCTCCTCGTCACGCTCGCGGCGACGCTCATCTCGGTGCCCATCGGCCTGATGACGGCCATCTACCTCGTCGAGTACGGACGGGGAACGCGCATGTCGCGCATCATCACGTTCCTCGTCGACGTCATGACCGGCATCCCGTCGATCGTCGCGGGACTGTTCGCCTACGCGGTCTTCGCGCTGATCTTCGGCCCCGGCGTGCGCATGGGCATCATGGGGTCCGTCGCCCTCTCCGTGCTGATGATCCCCGTCGTCGTCCGCTCCACCGAGGAGATGCTGCGGCTGGTGCCGAACGACCTCCGGGAGGCGTCGTACGCGCTCGGAGTGCCGAAGTGGCTCACCATCGTCAAAGTCGTGCTGCCAACGTCGATCGCCGGCATCACCACCGGCGTGATGCTCGCCATCTCGCGCGTGATCGGCGAGACCGCGCCGCTGCTGCTCACCGCAGGCTTCACCGACGCGATGAACTACAACCTCTTCAGCGGCCGCATGCAGACCCTGCCGGTCTTCATCTACTCGCAGTACGCCTACCAGGGCATCCCCGCCGAGGCGTACGTCGACCGCGCCTGGGCCGCCGCCCTCACCCTCATCGTCATCGTCATGGTGCTGAACCTGGTCGCGCGCATCGTCGCGAAGGTGTTCGCGCCCCAGACCGGCCGCTGAGCACCCAGCCCCTCAGAATAGGAATCCACGTGTCCAAGAGCATCGAAGTCAACGACCTCAACGTCTACTACGGCGACTTCCTCGCCGTCGAGGGTGTCTCGCTCGACATCGAGCCGCGCAGCGTCACCGCATTCATCGGCCCGTCGGGCTGCGGCAAGTCGACCTTCCTCCGCACGCTGAACCGCATGCACGAGGTGATCCCCGGCGCCCGCGTCGAGGGCCAGGTGCTGCTCGACGGCGACGACCTCTACGGGCCGACCGTCGACCCCGTGACCGTGCGCCGCCAGGTCGGCATGGTGTTCCAGCGTCCGAACCCCTTCCCGACCATGTCGATCCGTGAGAACGTGCTCGCCGGCGTGCGCCTGAACAACAAGCGCATCGCGAAGTCCGACGCCGACGCGCTCGTGGAGAAGTCCCTGCGGGGCGCGAACCTGTGGAACGAGGTCAAGGACCGCCTCGACAAGCCCGGCTCCGGCCTCTCGGGCGGACAGCAGCAGCGACTGTGCATCGCACGCGCCATCGCCGTGTCGCCCGACGTGCTGCTCATGGACGAGCCGTGCTCGGCCCTCGACCCGATCTCGACCTACGCGATCGAGGAGCTGATCGGCGAACTCAAGCAGGAGTACACGATCGTCATCGTCACCCACAACATGCAGCAGGCGAGCCGCGTGTCGGACAAGACCGCGTTCTTCAACATCGCCGGCACCGGAAAGCCCGGCAAGCTCATCGAGTACGACGACACCACGACGATCTTCACCACCCCTTCGGTGCAGGCCACCGAGGATTACGTCTCCGGACGCTTCGGGTAGGCCGGGCGGGGCGGCCGGGCGGGGCGGCCGGCGGGGCGGCCCGGGCGCGCCGGCCCCGTGCGAAAAGTCGGAGTTTCGTCGCGACACGCCGACGCCGGATGCCGCGTCGCGGCGTGTCGACGCGAGACTCCGACCTTTCGCGCACGCGGACACCGGCCGCGCGCACACCTGGCACCCCGGGGTGCGCACGCGGACGGAGCCCGTGCGCTCGCGGCCGGACCCCGCGCGCGCCAGGACCGGTCCGGTTCGCGGCCGGCCGGCGAGCGACTCGTCCTGCACAAACGCGCGGGCGGGCGAGTTCTCCCCCGCAGCCGTGGTTGAGTGCCTGCACGAGCACGAACGGATGCGGCGACCCGCCAGACTCCTGGCATGTCTTTCCGTTCCGCCGCCGTCGCCCTGAGCCACATGGGCGGCATGGCCAGGACCAGGGAGCTTCTCACGCTCGGTGTGACCGCGAGAGAACTGCGTCGCGCCGTGCGCGCGGGCGAGATCGTGCGACCGCGCCAGGGGCTGTACGCGTTGCCCGATACGGCACTCGATCACCTCCACGCAGCCGAGCACGGGGGCGTGCCGGCCGCGGCATCCGCTGCTCGTCTCCACGGGCTCTGGGTGCTCGACGACGAGACCGTCCACGTGTGGATGGGGCCGGGAGGGCGGCGGTTGAGTGACTGTCGCTCCTGTTGCGTCCACTGGTCGGAGGGGACCGTATCCGCCGGTCGGTTGCCATCGGTGCCGCGAGCCCTGCTGCAGCTCGCGCAGTGCGCCGGCGAGGAGCCGTTCTTCGCGGCGCTCGAGTCCGCGCTACGCCAAGGTCTGATCGATGCCGCTGGACTCCGCTGGCTGCGCGACGCGCTCCCCCGCCGGTGGCAGTGGCTCGTGGACTTCGCGAGATCTGATGCGGACAGCGGGCTGGAGTCGCTGGTGCGGCTCCGGCTGCACCGCCGCGGCATCGCGGTTGCGACGCAGGTGGTCGTATGCGGCACAGGCAGAGTCGATCTGCTCATCGGCGACCGTCTGCTCATCGAGATCGACGGCAAGGAGAATCACGCCGGACCGATGCATCGCCACAAAGACCTGGTGCGCGACGCCATGTCGGCCATCTGGGGCTACGAGACGCTCCGGTTCGACTTCGCGATGGTGATCCATGAGTGGGACCTCGTGGAAGACGCGATCATCGCGAAGATCACGGCAGGAGCGCACCTGTGGCCGCGATGACTCCTTCCCGGCGGAACGAAAGGTCGGACTTCCCGCGCGACACGCCGGCGTCTGACGCCGTTCGCCGGCGTGTCGCTTCGAGACTCCGACGTTTGGTGCGCGTACCCCGAGCGAGGGAACCGCCCGCGAACGTGGCCCGCGCGAGGGAACCGCCCGCGAGGGAACCGCCCGCGAACGTGGCGCGCGCCACGGAATCACCCGCGAACGCGGCGCCCGCCCGAACGCGGCGCCCGCGCGAGGGCGCCGGCCCTAGTCTCGCGGCGAGAGCAGGTATCGGTTCAGGTCTGCGGTGAGCTCCGCGTCGACCGGCAGCGGCGTGCCGTCGATGGCCGTGATGGGAGCGGCGAGACGCACGCTCGACACCAGCCATGCGGCATCCGCCCGCGCCAGATCGGATGCCGGAATCGTCTCGTACCCTGCGTCGAAACCACGGCCGGAGAGGTGCTCATAGACGCTCAGCTGCGTCGTGCCGTGCAGGATGCCGCCGTTGGGCGCCGGGGTGACGAATCGCCCGTCCAGCCGGAGGATGAGCGACGCTGTCGGCGCTTCGAGCACGAAACCGTCGGTCGTGACGAACACGGCGTCGTCCGCGCCGCGGCGGTGGGCCTCTCGGATCGCCGCCATGTTCACGGCGTACGACAGCGTCTTGGCGCCCAGCAGGAGCCAGGGAGCGCGCTCGGCCGCGCCGAGGTCGTACCCCCGGTCGAGCGTGACGACGCTGACCCCGCGCGTCCGTGCTGCAGAGAAGTCGGCCGCCGGAGCGGTCGTCACCCACGCGGTCGGTGTAGGACCGTGCTCGACCCCACGGCTGAGGATCAGCTTGATGACAGCCTCTCCCTCGCCGCACAGCGCTGCCGCCGCCTGCACGGCCTGCCGCCACTGCTCCAGGTTGGGCTGCGGGAGGTCGCACAGTCGTGCCGAGTGGGCTAGCCGCTCCAGATGCGGCACGACCTCCTGCGCATGGCCGTCGATCACGCCGATGGACTCGAACACGCCGTCGCCGCGCTGTGTGCTCAGCTCACCGACACTCAACGCCGGGGCGGTGGCGTCCACCTCGGTGAAGGTGTCGGCGAAGTCGTCGCGCGTCTCGTCGGCGGGCACGGGATCGATCATCAGAGCGGAGCGCCTGGTCATGAGTTGAGCCTAGACGCCGGGGAATAGCCAGGGCGGTATCGCGTTACACTGGAGTGGCCGGGCCGCATAACCCCGGGCTCCAACTTCTGCCGCTGCGAGCGGCCTTCCGCCGAGAGGCGTTCTTGCGGCCCGGTCTTCTCGTACCCGGGCGTCCACGACGGTGCACAACGGCTCGGCGCACCGCTCCACCCCGCCGAACCCGGCAGCGCCCCGGACTCAGGCCAGCGCATCCATGCGCCACAGCGCTGCGGCGGCTGTGAGGTCCTGCGCGTAGCTGCTGAGGCGCAGAGCACGGGTGGTGAGGTCGCTCGCGCGGGAGGGCTCCGTCGCCTCGTAATCGTCGGCGGTGTGCGTGGCGCCCGACGACTGCACGCGGCAGAACGCGGCGGCGCGGTCGAGGGCGACGGCGAAGTCTCCACGGAACGCTCCGCGCAGGATCGTGTCGATCAAGTCAACGATCTCGTCGGGATTCGCCGGCACCGGCGCACCTGCGATCAGCGCATCCGCCGAGCTCAATTCGACCCGTCCGCGCTCGTAGAGCAGCGCGGCCGTGTGGGGATCGGCATGGATGGCCAGCTGCAGCAGGTACAGCCGCCACAGCGCCCCCGGCAGCGTGCGCGACGGCGCCTTCGACCACAGCTCCGCGATCTCGTCGATGCCGTGCTCTGCCGTGTACGCCACAAGCCGGTCCGCGCTCACGCCGCTCTCGTCCGCGCGCACCCGAGTGAGCAGAGCGGATGCTGTGGCATGCGCGATGCGCGTCTCCTCGGCGGGGTCATGGCTGCCGACGATGTTGTCGAAGGCGCTGGTGGGACGACGCACGGGCCGATGATGATGCTGCTCGGGCATCACACCAGGGTACGCGCGTTCGGCCGAGGCGGATCGCTGCCGCCGGTTCATCCGCCGGCGATGCGATGTCATCTCCGCCCCTCCGTCGCGCCGTAGACTGGAAGGCACGGGCCTCTAGCTCAGTTGGCAGAGCATCGGACTTTTAATCCGCGGGTCGTGGGTTCGAGCCCCACGGGGCCCACCGTATCGCGCTGTGCCGCGCGTCTTCTCGCATGAGCTCCGCCCCTCTCACGGCACGAGACGCCTCGCCGCAGCCCCTGGACTCCGGACCCGGATGTCGAGGACGGGTGGTGCCGACGTCCTCCGACGGCGTCGGCACCACGTCCCGTCGAGGTGCGATCAATCGATGGTGTAGGCGCCCGCGAGGATGTCTTCGATGAGACCCGGCCCCACGGGTTCCCAGCCGAGACGCTCCCGAGTGAGCGCGCTCGAGCCGGTCATGGTCTGCCCGAAGAAGTGACCGACCACGCCGAAGTGCTCCGCCGCATCGTCCGGATCGATCGCGGTGACCGGCAGGCCGAGCGCTTCACCGAGTGCTTCCGCGATGCCCTTGGTGGCGATGGCCTGTTCGGCGACCGCGTGCAAGCGAGCGCCTGCGGGAGCGCCTTCGAGCCCGAGCCGGATGAGGCGCGCGGCATCGGTCACATGCACGGCCGACCACGCGGCCGAGCCGTCGCCGATGTATCCCGAGACCCCGGACCGACGCGCTGCCGCAGCAAGCCAGTTCACGAACCCCCAGTCGCCCCGTCCGTGCACGCTCGGAGCGAACCGGACGGCGATCGAGCGGATGCCTCGAGGTACGGCGTCGAGCGCGAGGTTCTCCGTCCCTGCGCGGTCCGAGCGGGGCCCCACCGCCGGAGACGCGTCCGTTTCGAGCGCCGCACGGCCCTCGACGATGCCGGAGAGACCGTTGGCGATGACGAGGGGCTTCGCCGTGCCTGCCAGCGCGTCCAGCATGGCCTCCACGGCACCCAGTTGAACGCGGTCGTTGCCATCCGGATCGGCCCAATCATGCTTGTTCGCCAGGTGCACGACCGCGTCAGCCTCGCTCGCTCCGGCGTGGAATGTCTCCGGCCGGTCGAGATCGCCGCGCAACGCCGTTGCGCCCTTGGCGGTGAGCTTCGCCTCCGACCGCTCCGAGCGCACCAGCCCGAGAACCTCGTGGCCGTTCGCCAGCAGCTCATCCACGGTCGCCGAGCCGATCCATCCTGTGGAACCTGTCACGAAGACGCGCATCGCACGTCCTCCCTTCTGCCCTCATGGGCACGGTGCCGGTCGAACCGGCAATTACGAGTCATGATGTCCAGAAACAATATCAAATAAACGGTACATGGTGTCTAGAAATACGACGCGCATGGGATGATCGAGGCGGAGTCCGTCGGAGGGAGCTGACATGGTCGCGGAACACGGGAAGGTCGGTCGACCGCGAAGCGAGCAGGCCCGCGCCGCGATCCTGCATGCCGTCGACGATCTCGTGACCGAGCTCGGCTACGGTGCGGTCACGCTCAAGGGCATCGCGGAACGGGCTGGCGTGTCGCGCCAGACCATTTACCGCTGGTGGTCGACCAAGGCCGAGATCCTCCTCGAAGCGAGTGCGATCGACGCACGGCAGGAGCTCGACGTTGCCAGCCGGAACGATCCGGTCGACGACCTCGCCTGTTACCTCGACGCGCTGATCGCCTTCCTGACCACCTCCGATGCCGGCAGGGCGTATCGAGCGCTCGTCGGCGAGGCGCAGCACGATGCATCCGTGCGAGACCTCCTGCGCGGCACCGACCCGATCGGAGAAAGCGCTGCGGTCGTCATCGCACGCGCCATCCCCGACGCGGACGACTCCAGCCGTATGCCGCAGGCGACCGCTGCTCTGGTCGGCCCGATCTTCTTCTGGGTTCTCAGCGGGCGCAACCCTGACGACCTCGATTCCCGCCGTCTCGCGGCTGAGTTCATCCGCGCGGCGACGGCACCTGCGACCGGGTCGTAGTCCGCGAGAGCGCCTCCCCCGCGTCGGCCCGGGTGCTCCCCGCATCGGCCCGGGTGCTCGCCGAGACACATGTCGCACCGCCGCAGGGCATGTCACCCACAGCGGATGCCCCTACCAGGCCGCTCCCCATCCGACCACCCCCTTTCCTCGGAGCACCGCGACGCGCACCCTGGATGCATCCCAGACAACGACGAAAGGACGGATCATGGCGACTCTGACAGGAAAGCGCGTGGCATTCCTGGCGACGGACGGGTTCGAGGACAGTGAGCTCACGAGCCCCTGGGAGGCCGTGCAGGGGGCCGGCGCCGCGACGACCCTCGTCGCTCCGAACGAAGGGGCGATCACCGGCAAGAACGGGCATGAGCAGCGGGTCGACCTCACTGCCTCGTCAGCATCCGCCGACGACTACGACGCCCTCGTGCTCCCCGGCGGCGTGGTGAACGCCGATCACCTGCGTCTCGACCAGCCGTCGATCGACCTCGCACGGTCGTTCTTCACCCAGCACAAGCCCGTCGGCGTGATCTGCCATGGCGCATGGATCCTCATCGAGGCGGGTGTCGTCGACGGCCGCACCCTCACCAGCTACCCCAGCCTGAGGACCGATCTCACGAACGCGGGAGCGACCTGGGTCGACGAGGAGGTCGTCGTCGACGACGGGCTGGTCTCGAGCCGCACACCCGACGACCTGCCGGCGTTCAACGCCAAGGTCGTCGAGGAGATCGCCGAAGGCCCGCACGCAGGACAGACGGCCTGACGCGGACCGCACTCCCCCTATCGCCGCGCGCGATGGCGACGGACGGCGGCGCGGTTGGCGCATCGCACCGAACAGAAGCGCTGCCGTCCGTTGCGCGTGACGTCCACCACGACGTTGGTGCACGGCTCGGCCTGGCATCGGCCGAGTCGGCTCATGCCGCGCGTGGTGAGATGCAGCGCCGTCCCGACACTGAACAGCGCACGCAGCACGAACGGGAGCCGCTGACCGTCGTCGCGGTAGTGCAGGTGCCAGCCCTCGCCGGCGTGATCGGTCAACCGCGGGTAGGCGGCTGCTGCGGCCAGCTGGTCGTTGAGGATCTCGGCGCGTGCGCGACCGGGCTCCGCATCCACGACGCGCAGCCACTCATCGATGACCTCGCGCGTACAGACGACGTCATCCTCCGCCTCGACGAACTCCATGGTCACACCGAACTCGCGCGTGCGCCGCTCGATGGCCGCGCGATCATCCGGCCAGTCGTTCGCAAGGGATGCCGCGAGCAGGACCGCGTACTCCCCGTAAGGGTTGAGATGCATAAGGTCATTACATCACGCTGGAGCCATGACCTCACCCCGCACCCTCCCGATCCCCCGGCCGACGCTCCCGGCGCATGAGCACGCGTGGCTGGTCGAATCCCGACACGCGACGAGCGACGGCGTTGTGCTCTATGTGCGCTGCGCGGCCTGCGGAACTCGCCGCGTCGACATCCAGGCGCATCCGCTCGCCCCGCCCGCAGCGCTGAGCCGCACGGTGGCCGACGAGTCCGACGGGAGGCGGCCCTGACCCCGCACCGGGCAGGCCACGGCTGCGCCGGACGGCACAGCGCCGTGCCACCGGTCGATCAGCGCCCCTCATGCGCAGGGAGCCATGCGAGCTCACCCGACTCGAGCCGGCGCACGAGCTGCTCGAACCACTCCCGCTCCGCGCGCAGCTGATCGAGCTCGAACTGCCCTTCGATGAGGAGGATCTCGGGCACCCCGGCCGCCGCCTCGAGGTCGTCGGCCAGAGCCGCGATCGCGGCATCCGTCGCCGCCAGACGGGCGCGCAGCGCCGCGATCCCGGCATCCCGACCGAGGATGCCGAGGTACGACAGCGCCGCGACCGTCTCGGTGCGGTCGGCCAGCGGCGCCGACAGCAGCATCGACACCCGCCGACGGGCCTCCGAGCGCCCGGCTTCGGTGAGACCGTAGACGGTGCGCTCCGGACGCCCGCCTTCCTGCTCGGAACCTACCGGCTCGATCAGATGGGCCTTCGCCAGCCGCTCGACCGCGTGATAGATGCTGCGCGGTACACCGCGGACGAAATCCTTGCGCGTCTCGACGACGAAACGGTGGATGTCATACGGATGCCGCGGGCCCGCGGTGAGCAGCGCGAGCACGGTCAGGGCCGCGAGGTCGCGCTCCGCGCGGCCGGGCTCTCGATTCGGCGTGCTCATCGCATCGAGTCTAGGGCTTGACAACCGTTTAGTGCAGATTGCATTATCGCTTTAATGCAATCTGCACTAAGAGACACGACCTCCCCAGGAGCTGAGATGGACCTCGAAACCCTCCCCGCCGGCCTCGCTGACGCGCTCGATCGCATCCGCGACGCCTGGAACGCCGGCGACGCCGACGCATACGCCGAGCAGTTCACAGACGACGCGACCTACGTGATCTTCGCCGGCCTCGTGAGCCATGGGCGCACAGAGATCCGCGACGATCACGTTCCCGTGTTCGAGAAGTGGCAGCGCGGCTCGCGCATGTCGATGCGGATCATCGACGTGCGGATGCTCGGTGCCGACGCCGCCGTCGTGGTGACGGAGGGCGGAGTCGGCAAGCGCGAACCGGTCGCCCACGACAAGGTGCAGACCTTCGTCTTCGTGCGCGACGGCGAGCGGTGGCGGTGCGCAGCCTTCCAGAACACGAAGCGCAACCGCCTCCTCGCGGCGATGAACGTACGGGAGAAGAAGCGTCTCGCCGCCGCGTGAGCTGCACCGGGGTCCGCGACGGTGTGCGCGCCGTTCGCGGCCTCTTCCGCGCACGGATGCCGCAACCACCCGCGAATCAGACGGTGAGGTGCGCTTCTCGGCTCACGCGGTGAGCTCGATCAGGCGCCGCACGGTGCGCAGATTACGGGCCGTGCCGGAGACGCCCAGCGCCCGGTCGAGCACGGGCGTGGTGAGCTTCGTCCCGTGTACGCCGTCGGCCGCGTAGTCGATCCACAGATCCTTCCCCACGAGGGCGATGCGCTCGCCCGGCACGAGCCGTTCGCGCAGGCCGTCGACGACACCGGCCGGGGGTTGGCGCTCGAGGAACATCGCGTGCAACAGCTTTTCGACCTCCCCTTCGAACGGCTGCGCGGCGATCGACGAGACGAGCTCGCCGTGCGTGCGGTGGATCACCGGAGTGTCCACACCGAACTCGGCGGCGATGAGCGCCCTGACCTCCGCGCACGTGGTGTCCGGGTCGTCCGGATCGGCGCAGATGATGTTCCCGCTGGCGATGTAGGTCGAGACCTCACCCAGCCGGGGTTCGAGCAGCACGCACAGCCTGGCCATGGGCACACTGTTGCGTCCGTTGACGGCGACCGCACGCAGGAGCAGGACGCTGCGGGTCATGCGGAGCGAGACTCGGCCAGCTCCGCGCCCGCGTGCGCGAGCTCCGCGAGAGCGGCAGCGCTCGATTCCGCGCCGACACCGGCAACGAGATCGGTGAAGACGTGCACCTGCACACCGTGCGCGATCGCGTCGAGCGCGGATGCCCGAACGCAGTGATCCGTCGCGATGCCGACAACGTCGGCGGAGAGGATCCCCGCATCTGCGAGCACCTCCCCGACCGCCCGCCCCTCGTCGGTCACGCCCTCGAACATCGAGTAGGCGGGGCGGCCCTGGCCCTTGCGCACGTGATGCGTGACGGCATCCGTCACCAGGAGCGGATCGTAGTCGGCACCAGAAGTACCCGCCACGCAGTGCACAGGCCAGGTGTCGACGAAGTCGGGGGTGTCCGAGAAATGGCCGCCGTTGTCCCCCTCGGCATCATGCCAGTCGCGCGATGCGACGATCACGCGGTAGTCCGCGGCATGCTCGGAGAGGTACGCGGAGATGGCCGAAGCCACGGCATCGCCGCCTGCCACGGCAAGGGCGCCGTCCTCGGTGAAGTCGTTCTGGACGTCGACGATGAGAAGAGCTCTGCTCATGATTCGAGAGTACGCGCCCGGAAACCGGAAGACCCCGTGATGCTCTCGCACCACGGGGTCTGACGGAGCCCCGAGTCAGGATCGAACTGACGGCCTTCTCATTACAATGCCGAGAGTCCCCCGTCCGGTCGCTCATATTCGCCCCGCGGCATGAGCAGAATGCGGCCCTCCGACGGAGCCGATATATCAATGAGCATGGAAACGATGCTTGACGCCTGGACAGTCTGGATGCGCGCTCAGGGACTATCGGAGCGCACAATCGGGGAGCGACTCAACACAGCCCGACACCTGTTTGAGTACACGTCGAGCGGATGCCTGTCTCTCACTCCCGAGGACATTCAGAGTTACCTTTCACGCACGATGTCACCCGCGACCCGCGCGACATACCACGCGAGCATTCGCGCCTTGTGCGCGTGGATGCGGCGCACCGGCGTGCGGCCAGACAATCCCGCCGACCAGACGCCTCGCCCCAAGCGACCTAAGTCGACTCCGCGGCCCGTCGAGGCGGTGCAACTTGCCGCACTCTTGAAGGCCGCGAACCGCCGTCGCACACGCACCTACATCCTGCTTGGGGCGCTCGCTGGGCTGCGCGTGCACGAGATAGCCAAGGTACGGGGCGAAGACATCGACCCGTACACCCACGTGTTGACGGTGGTCGGCAAGGGCGGGAAGATCGCTCAGATTCCGATGCACGACGAACTCGTGCAGGAAGCGGCTCGCTATCCGTCGAAAGGCTATTGGTTCCCGGCGTACCGAAATCGGTTCGAATCGACCGCCGAGCACGTCTCGGCTGGAGCAGTCTCGGCCGCGATCGCTGGCGCGATGACGCGCGCCGGCTTCCAGGGACAACCACACCAGTTGCGGCACTTCTATGGCACGGAGCTCGTGCGCGCGGGAGTGAACTTGCGCGTGGTGCAAACGCTCATGCGGCATGAGTCCCCGGCAACCACAGCGATCTACACTCGGGTCGACGTCGACCAGCTGCGCGCCGGAATCTCGAAGCTCAGCCTGCCCAGCGATATGCTCGCGGCATGACCCAGACAGGCAAGGTACCCGCGACGGCCGCGGAGAATGCAGCGTGGGCGATGTTCGTGCTCGCGACCATCGTGAGCATCATCGCCTTCATCAACTTCATCGCGGCATCGGCAGACTATGCCGGGAACACCGAAGGCCCGCTCGCGGTGCTGACTATCGCTCTACCGCTGGCGGGCCTCGGTCTGGTCCCTGCTCTGCTGCTCGCTGGTATCCGGGGAATGCTCCCCGCCCTAGCGGCTCGCGCTGGGGCGGTACACGACGCCGACGCCGCCACCGATGATGCCCATGACGGTCGTGGCGACTCCGCCCGTGGCGAGCACCTGCGGGGCGATGTCCGGGAACCAGATACCCGCGACGCCTGACGCGAGCGCGGATGCCGCGGCCGTGGCGAGCGTCGTCCAGTAGACGGCATCACGCACGCGCACTGGCACGTTCGGACGGTAGACGTCTTCGGTCGACGCCGGGGCGTCACCGTCACGCTGGTTGAGGTCTGCGCGGAGCAGATGGGAACGGGGGCTAGTCATGGTCGACTTCTCTCTGTTCGATGCGGTGCACGCGCTCAGCGAGCGCGCTGTGGTCTTGGCGGACTCCGCGGAGGTCTTGGCGGAGTCCGCCGATGTCGCGCCGTAGCTCGCGAAACCACTCACGGGTTTCGTCGTGCCGGTCGTCGAGTTCTTCTCGGAGGTTCGTCGGGTGGTCGTTCTGTACCTGGCCTTGGATCGCCTTGACGCGACGGCGGATGCCGGTCGTGATGAGCGCGACGAGAGCAGGCCCGAGTAGGCCGGTGATGAGCGCCACGAGAACGGCGTCGCTCATCAGAACTGGACGGCCGCGTTGAGCATCCTCATGCTGCCCTCGCTACGGAACTTCAGGCGCGGGATGCCGGCGCGCTCGGCGCCGGAGTCGCCGTCGAGGACGACGGCTCGGGGCTTGCCGTTGCCCTGGGGGACGACGAGGAACGACCCGTTGGGGCAGTCTGCGATGAACATGTCTTCTCCGATCTCGGTTGGGGGTGTTGCGGCCGACTGGGTGCTGGCCGGAGTGGGGTCGTTACGGTGACGGTCCTGCGAGGCGCGGTAGAGGAAGTGCCACCGCTCCGACGGAAGGGGGCGATACCATCCGTGCTCGGCGAGCAGAGCGACGTGACGCTGCGCCTCATCGGAGTCGAACGCGTCGCCGCGCTCGTGCGGGCTCTCTCCGCGCGGTGCGGCGTAGTTGCCCTTCCCGGCCAGGTACAGGTCGCGTAGTTCCTGCTGTCGCTCGCCGGTCCGGCCAGCCTCGGTGATCTGCAGCGGGTGGCCGAGAGCGCGGTCAATGCGCGCGATGGATGCGGCCGGTTCGGCCGCGAGCCAGCCTCGGCCGTGGCCAATGTCAACTTTCTGCATGGTGTTCCTCCAGGGCGTCGAGGCGGTGACGGATGAGGTCGAGTTGTGCGGCGGTGTCGCGGAGTGCGCCGAGGGCGACGAGCGCGAGCCGCTCGTAATGCACGGAGAGCGGCTCGCCGTGCTCGTCGAAGGCGACGAACTCGGACAGGCCGGCGTCGATCAGTTCTTCGGCGATGACGCCGACCTCGACGGGGGCGTCGTTGGAGCCGAACACGCTCGCCCGGAGCCGGTAGTCGCGCACCTGGATCGCGAGGGCGTCGTCGAGCGTGTAGGCGCGGTCGCGGATGTCCTTCTTGAACCGGCGCGCCGATGGGCTGATGCCAACGCGGCCGTCGCCGTTCTTGTACATGGCGACGTAGCCGCTGGTCACGGCCGAGAGGTTCGGCATGTCCACACGTCCGGTGGCGGCGAAGTTCCCATAGACGCCCACGGCGTTGTTCGTCCACCACTCCCCTGCGCCACCGATGCCCCAGCGGGAGCTACCGGAGACGAGCTGGTCGTGGTTGTGCGCGGACGGCGGGAACGATGTGGGCTTGCCGGTGATCGCGTTCCAGGTGAGGCTGATCGCGGCGAACTTCTGATCGGTATAGGCCTTGGCCTGCGCGACGGCGCTTGAGATCGCGGCGTTCATCTTCGTCACGATGTAGTCGCGGGTCTTGTTGATCGCGAGCCACCCGTTGCGGCGGTCCTCGTTCCCGTCCATCGCCGCCATGCCGTTCGCGGCGGCGGTGGTCCCTTCGTTGCCTGTGTAGCTTTCGGGCATCTCAAATCACCTCGTTCTTCCATGTCCCGCCTGCGGGCGAGTCGATCCAGCGTTGCCCCGCTGGGATGAGGATCCAGGCGGCGGCGGGGGTGTCGGCGGTGCGGCTGGTGACCGTCACGGTGTCGCCCGCGAGGTCGTATCGCACGGA